>JANPIT010000023.1:0-2293 GCA_031425115.1 Opitutaceae bacterium
TAACGACAGATCCCGTATTGTTATAGGCGTCGATGATCTCGGCGGCTAGCGCGTCTTTCATCGGAATACCTTTACGGTTACCAGCGGCGTCAACGATCCAGCGCAGCGCCAACGATTCCTGACGCTCAAACGAAATTTCGATCGGCACTTGGTAAGTGGCGCCACCAACGCGGCGGCTCTTCACTTCCAGGCGGGGACGGGCATTTTCCAGCGCGCCCAACATCAAATCAACCGGATCACCCTTTTCGAGCTTCTCCGAGACCTTTTCGAACGCGCCGTAAACGATGCGCTGGGCAAGATTCTTCTTGCCGCTCTTCATGATGACATTGACGAGGTGCGCGACCAACGGGCTGTTGTAGCGGGCGTCCGGGACGGTCTGGCGTTTATCAGCTCTGTGACGACGTGACATGGCGAAATCGGTTTAGAAAAGAACGGGGCTTACTTGGCGGCTTTCGGGCGTTTGACGCCGTATTTGGACCGGGAGCGACGGCGCTTCTCCACGCCAGTGGCGTCGAGCGTGCCGCGAACAATGTGGTAACGAACGCCGGGCAAATCTTTCACACGGCCGCCGCGCACGAGCACGATCGAGTGCTCCTGGAGATTGTGACCTTCGTCCGGAATGTAAGAGATCACCTCGTTGCCATTCGTGAGACGAACCTTCGCGACCTTACGGATGGCGGAGTTCGGCTTCTTGGGAGTGCGGGTCATGACCTGCACGCACACACCGCGACGGAAAGGGTTACCGTCCAAAGCCGGGGACTTCGACTTGGTGACGACCTTGCGGCGACCTTTGCGCACGAGTTGGTTGATTGTCGGCATACGAAATGGAAAACTTACGAGTGGAAAGTGACGAAAAGGGGACGACGCTACTTTGCGCCTAAAGCTCGGCAAGAACTTTCTGGCTAAAAGTGAAAAAGGTCGCGAAGACCTGAGCACTGCACGGTTTCGCGAGAGAAAAAAGCGTGCACCGGAGGGAGCCGGCGGCGCGGATGACTAACCGAAAAGAGGGTCGAGAGTTGGCTACATCGCGTGAATCTCAAGCACCATCTCGCGCGGGACCGAGAAAGTTTCGTCGAGCGCACCGTTCGGCCTAACGCCGACGAGTTTGAGCCATACTACCATCGGAGCGCAGGTCCTGGGCGACTGGGTTGATGGCACACTCCGCGGTCAAAAAAAACGCCCGCTCAAAAGAGCGGGCGTAAACTGAATGGAGCTGGGCTCTACAAACAGTTTTTGGCGGGAGGAAGACGAAAGTGCCTACTGGCCGGTTTGTTGACAAGCGATTTCCTCCGAGAACGCCTACCCCGCTGCCGAGAGACTCGCAGGATTCGTCCGCAAAAAAGCCGCAGGCTTTCGCCTGCGGCCGGTGATTGCGATCTGCTGCGACGCTCAGCTCGCGGTCGCCTGAGCCTCGACTGCCTTGGGCTCTTCGATCGGAAGTTCCGCTCCGAAGGGCAGCGTGATCTTGAGCTGCTTGTAGGTCGGCAGGCCAGTGCCGGCCGGAATCAAGTGGCCCATGATGACGTTTTCCTTGAAGCCCTTCAGGAGGTCCACTTTGCCGAGAGTCGAGGCGTCGGTAAGGACGCGGGTCGTCTCTTGGAAGGAAGCGGCTGAGATAAAGCTCTCGGTTTCGAGCGAGGCCTTGGTGATGCCAAGGAGGATCGGCTCCGCCTCGGCCGGTTTGCCACCCGCTTCCTCGATGCGCTTGTTCTCCAATAGGAACGTGGCGCGGTCGACTTGCTCGCCCCAGAAGTTTTCGGTGTCGCCCGGATCGGTGATCCGAACTTTCCGAAGCATCTGGCGGATGATGATCTCGATGTGCTTGTCGTTAATCGTCACGCCTTGGAGACGATAAACTTCCTGCACCTGCGAAATCAGGAAGTCGTAGAGCGCGGATGGCCCGAGGATTTCCAGAATCTCGTGCGGATCAGCCGCGCCTTCAGTGAGGTGCTGGCCTTTGTGCACGACGTCGCCGGGCTGCACGATGATGTGCTTGCCGGTCGCGATCAGATGTTCCTCTTCCTGGCCCGTCTCGTCATTTTTCACGACGAGCTTGCGCTTACCGCGGACCGTGCCCTCGAACGACACGATGCCGTCGATGCGTGACATCTCGGCAGCGTCCTTCGGGCGACGAGCTTCGAACAGCTCGGCGACGCGGGGGAGACCACCGGTAATGTCTTTCGTCTTGGAAGCCTGACGCGGCGTTTTTGCGAGCAGGGCGCCGGGGGCGATGGTGTCGCCCTCGTTTACCGCGATCTGCGCGCCGACGGGAATGGAATAAGCCGCGAGAGGC
>JANPIT010000024.1:0-7744 GCA_031425115.1 Opitutaceae bacterium
GACCTGCTGATTGCGCGAGACTTCGACCTCGAACCATTCGGAGACGGCATTGACGCACTTGGCGCCGACGCCGTGGGTGCCGCCGGAGAATTTGTAGCCGCCCTGGCCGTATTTGCCGCCGGAGTGGAGGGTGGTGAGCACCATCTCGACGCCCGGAATCTTGTATTGCGGGTGGATGTCGACGGGGATGCCGCGGCCGTCGTCGCGGATACTGATGGAACCATCGACGTGGATGCTGACCTCGATGCGCTTGCAGTGGCCGGCGAGATGTTCGTCGACGGAGTTGTCCAGGACCTCGGAAACGCAGTGGTGGAGGGCGCGTTCGTCGGTGCCACCGATATACATGCCGGGCTTCTTGCGGACGGCCTCGAGACCCTCGAGTTTGCCGAGCTGGGAAGAGTCGTAGGTTTGGCCGATGGGCTGGTTTTTTGCCGGGAACTGCGGATCAGGGACGTCGGACATGAAGTGAGTTCGGGAGGGATTTAGGAGCCGAAAATGAAAGGGAAATTCTCTCGTGAATCGCCGGACGTGGCGAGGGTTTTTTTAGAATAAAACGGGGGCGCGAAGGCGGTTTCTTTCGCGATTAGCGGGTTGCGGTCCGCAGGAGGGAGGGGATGGCGGGGAAGAGGCGGAAATCGCGGCGAATTTTGAGGCGCGCGGACCCGAAAATCGGCCGGGAACGACGCTCGCGCGCGGGGATTGCGAGCTTTCGTTTGACCGTCGCGCCGGCGGGCGCAGAGTGGCGGCGCATGCCGAACCCCGTGATTCAAGGCCTCCTCATCCTGCAAGATCGCGATCTCAAGCGGCTTGGATTAGAGTCCCAACTCAAGACGGTGCCAGGAGATGTGGCGCGCGTGGAACAGAAGATCGCCGCGGAAAAAGCCGCCATTGACCAGGCCCGCACGGAGTTGCGGGAGCTGGAGTCGAAGAAGAAACTGATCGAGGTCGATATTGGTTCCGCGGAGGGGAAGGTTGGGCAATACCGGACGCAGCAGCTCTCCATCCGCAAAAACGAAGAGTATCAGGCGATGGGCCACCAGATCGAGACGATGCTGGGCCAGATTGCGGATATGGAGGGCAAGGAGCTGGAGGTGATGTATGCGATCGACGAGGCGAAGAAGAAATTTGCGGCGGCCGAGTCGGAGCTGAAAGCGAACATTGCCGGCCACGAAGCCCGGATTCGGACTTTAAAAGAGCGCGAGGCCAGCCTGACGGCGGAGCTCGTGGCGGCACAGGCCGAAGTGGTGACGGCGCGCGGGCCGGTGGAGCCGCTGAAGCTGCGGGTTTACGACCGCATCGCCGTGCGCAACATGCCCGCGGTCGTGGCCGTGCATGCGGGCAAATGCGGCGGCTGTCATCTGAAAGTTTCCAGCGAGGTGGAGTCGGCCGCGCGCGGCAAAGGCATCGACCCGCTGGCGCAACTGGCGACCTGCGATCAGTGCGGGCGGATAGTGTATTGGGAAGCTTGAGACGCACGGCCCGGTTCGCGGGTGTGACGGGATAAAATCCCGAGTCTGGTGGGCGCTAGTTTGAGCCCGGAGCCACTGAGATGATGAGCGGCTCGGCGCGCCTACGGACGTGCCTAAACAGCTGAAGCGCAGCTAAAATCCGCCGATTCACGAGGAGAAAGCGACGTTTGAGAAGCTCGTGCTTGAATTATAGATACACGCACGCCGCGGCGTCCAATCGCGTATCAAGAACATGAATGCGTTTGACAGCGTTCCGCGTTATTTCGCACTTTGTTTACTTCCAGCGGGATTTTTCCCTGGTCGGCCCAAGTCGAGGCGTGGCTCTGCCATGCCTTTTTTCGGCCGGCTTCTCCGAATGAATCCCGCGTATCAGCAGATCCTACCTACCATGAAGTTCCCGGTTTCACTAAGAGCGTTTTATTTCGCTTTGTTATCACTCGCGCTCGTCGGCGCCGCGCAAAAAGCGGCGGCCCACGGCGTCCAAGTTGCCTACGGGACGACGCCCACGGGTTTCGTCCGGATCTATATTGAACACTGGCATGGTGCGCTCGCACCGGGAAATCTTGGCGCCAACGATAACATCAACGTCTCGGTCACCGCGGGCGCTGTTACCAATTCGTTGAACGTGAATGTTTCGGGCACGGTAAACAATACGACGCTGGCCAATTTACCGGGTCTTACCGCCGCGCCTATCGTCCTTTCGACGGGTTCAAGAGCCAACACAGAACGGAACTGGGGTTATTGGGACTTTGCTCCCGGCAGCTGCAATCAGCCCATTTCCATCACAATTAACGGAGGAAACTCGGTTATCTTCACCGAGCAATCCGCGAACATATATCCGGTAACGATCGCGGCCCAAACCTTCACCGACCAAGCCGGTCCGGTCATCACCGCTCCCAATCTCACCGTTCCCGGCGGCTGCCTCGGCACCAACGTGAATTTCTCGGCCACTGTGGTCGATGATTGCGATCCCAACCCGACCGTGACCTACAGCCACACCTCCGGCTCGTTCTTTCAAGTCGGCACCACGCCCGTCACGGTGACGGCCCGCGACAACACCGGCAAGACGACGGTCAAGACCTTCAACGTCACTGTGTTCGTCAACGACACCACGCCGCCCGTGCTGACGGTGCCGGCTCCGATTTCGGTGAACACCGCCCCTGGCCTGTGCGGCGCGAACGTGACCTTCGCGACCTCCGCGACGGACAATTGCTCGACGGCCACAGTCCTGAACACGCCCGCTTCGGGCTCCTTCTTCGCGAAGGGCACGACCTCCGTGAAGAGCGTCGCAACCGACGCCAATGGCAACTCCACCACGAAATTCTTCAACGTTACCGTGGCGGATTCCCAGGCTCCGACCATCACCGCTCCGGCCGATATCGTGGCCAACACCGCGGCGGGCACCTGCGCCGCTACCGTGAGTTTCGCGGCCACCGCCAGCGACAACTGCCCCGGCGTGAGCATCAGCTACAGCACGAATCCCGGCACTTCGTTTGCCAAGGGGTCGACCGTCGTGACGGCCACCGCGACCGATGCCGCGGGTCTCACCGCCACTGCGACCTTCACGGTCACCGTCGTGGATGCGCAGGCTCCGACCATCACCACGAGCGCCTCGGCGGCCACGGTGGCATGCAATGCCAACAGTGCCGCCGCGCTCAGCACATGGCTCGCCAACAACGGCGGCGCCGTCGCGGCTGACGCCTGCGGCCCCGTGACGTGGAGCAACAACTTCTCCGCGCTGAGCGGCAGCTGCGGCACCACCGGTGCCGCGACGGTTGTCTTCACCGCCACGGACGGCAGCGGCAACAAGGCGACGACGACCGCCACGTTCACCGTGGTCGACACGACGGCGCCGACCATCACCACGGCGGCCGCCGCGCTCACGCTCGAGAGCTCCGGCGCCGGCACGACCGCAGCGATTTCGGCCTGGCTCGCCAGCAACGGCGGCGCCTCGGCCACCGATAGCTGCAGCACGGTGACGTGGAGCAACAACTACAGCGGCCTCACCGATGGCTGCGGTGTCACCGGCACGGCGACGGTCATTTTTGTCGCCACCGACGCGTGCGGCAATTTCTCGAAGACCCAGGCCACGATCACCGTGGTGGATACGACGGCGCCGACCTTGACGGCCGCCAGCGACCTCGCGGTCCAGAGCGATGGTGCGGGCAATCTGGTCGCCTTGAACACCTGGCTTGCCAACCACGGCGGCGCCACGGCCAGCGATGCCGGCGGCCTCGTCACGTGGACGAACAACTTCGCATCCGTCTCCGACGGTTGCGGCACGACGGGCTCGGCCACGGTCACCTTCACGGCGATCGACGAGTGCGGCAATGCGGCGACGACGACCGCGACCTTCACAATCAAGGACACGATCGCTCCGGCGATCAACACGACCGCCGCGAACCAGACGGTCGAAAGCGATGGCGCCGGCAATGTCGCCGCCCTCAGTGCCTGGCTCGCGGGCTTTGGCGGCGCGACCGCCAGCGACGTGGGCAGCGCGGTGTCGATGAGCCACAACTACGTGGCGGGCTCGCTCTCCGACGGCTGCGGCGCGTCGGGTGCCGTGACCGTGACCTTCACAGCGACGGATGCCTGCGGCAACGCTTCGAGCTCGACGGCGAGCTTCACGATCGTGGACACGGTGAAGCCGGTGCTGACGAGCAATGTGCGGAACATCTCGCCGAACGAGAAGCCGATCACCTTCACGGTGAGCAGCACCGACATCGGTGGCACGGCGACCCCGACGATCACGAACGTCACGGCGACGCGCGTGAACGGTTCGAACAAGACCTTGGACAAGACCGGCCCTTACAAACACTCGGTCTCGGGTAACAAGGTCACGATCGAGACCTCCGGCGGCGTGGACACGGTCTGGACGATTTCCACCTCGGCCGTGGATGAATGTGGCAACGTGGCAACGGCGCAGTTCCTCGTCTACGTCGTCAACCCAACGCTGACGAAGTAAGCGCAGCGCTTCTGCACACGCCGCGAATCCTTCCAGCCGGCCGGCCCTTCGGGGTCGGCCGGCTTTTTTGTGGCGGCGAGCTGCGGGCCGAGCAGGGATAGCAGTTGAATCTCCTCGGGCGGAACCCATCGTTCGCGTCCTGTAGCATGCATGTCTCCCGACCGGTCGTGATCGTTCTCGCGCTCTGCGTCGCCGCCCCGGTGGCGTGGTTTTTTCTGCGCGGGCCGACCGGCTCGACCGAGGTGGTGCGGGGGACGTCCGACGCGTATCCACCGTCTAATGACACGGCCGCCCGGACGGGGGTGCCGCCGCGCGATGGAGTGACGGTGTCGCAGCCGGCGAGCGAGGCCTCTGCGGCAGTGGTGGCTGCAGAAGCGACGACGCCACAATCCCATGCCGAGGAGCTGCGGCAGATGCTGGCGCGCAACGGCGGACGATCGCGCGCCGATTTGGCGGAGTTGCGCACGTTGCTCGCCCGGGCGGCGCTCGAACTCGACGGAACCGAGCGGGCGGAGGTGTTGAGTGCCGTGGGGGCCTGGACGGCCGGGCGCAATCTCGGGTGGGCCCTGGATCTCGTCGCGCAACTCGGCGAGTTTCGCGATCGGCATGGCTTGGTGCGGGCGGTGGTGGAAGGCGTCTTGAGGGAGGATCCCTTGCGAGCGGCGGAGTGGGTGGGGGAATTGACAGAGCCGGCACTGCGCGACAGCGCCTACAATGTTGTGGGGATGAAATGGGCCGAACGCGATGTGACGCGCGCGTTGGAGTGGGCGATGGGATTACCGGAAGGGAACTCGCGGCTGAGCGCACTGGAGGGTTTGACGTGGAGCTGGGCGCAGAAGGATCCGGCGGCGACGTATGAGTGGGCGGCGCGGCTGCCCGACGCGGCGCTGCGCGATCCGATGTTCGTGAAGCTGGCGAAGATGGTGGCGGTGCAGGATCCGCAGCGCGCGCTGGCATGGGCGATGCAGTTTCCTCCGGGCGCGGGGCGCGATGAGGCGCTGCATTACGCGGTGTTTCAATGGGCCGCGAGCGACTTGGGCGGCGCCGCCGCATGGACGGCGCAACTGGCGGACAAGCGGCTGCAAACCGAAGTGGAGGTCGCGATTGCGCGATCGTGGTCGAATCAGGAAGCGCAGGGCGCCACGGCGTGGGCGGCGGACATTCAGGATCCGGCTGCGCGCACGGCGGCTTTGAAGACCACGCTGCGTAAATGGGCGGAGGTAAATCCGGCGGCGGCGGCCCAGTGGATCGGCGCACGCGAGGCCACGCCCGCGAACGAAGAGATTTTTCGCAGTGTGACGGCGACGCTGATCGAATCGCGGCCGGCCGCGACGAAGGCGTGGCTCGATGCGATCGCGCACCCGGAGTGGCGCGCCGCCGGGGTGCAAATGGTCGGGACACCCCCGGTGCCGGCGCCGGCGAAAAACGGCGGTTTGCCGAAGGGGTGAAGCGGCGCGTGTCGGAAGCCCCGGGTGGAGCGGCTCGACCTCAAGCCGCTGGATCGAAGCGAAGCGGAATCCCGAATTATCGGGTTTGGACGGAGCCGGAACCGGCTCCGCTACAAAAGCGGCTTGGGGTCAAGCCGCTCCACCGTTAAGGCACAGCGGTCGTCCGTCGCCGAAACGGAAATGGATGCCCGGGGGCGAAAAGGATCAGCGCAGCGAGCAGGCAGAGGCCGGTATTCTCGAGCAGCTTCAGGCACACGAGCACTTCGCCGGTGCCGCAGCCGCAGTCGAAGCGGAGGCTGCAAAAGGAACCGGCGCCGACGCGATGCAGGGCGATGGCGCGCAGCGTAATCGCGGCGGTAAAGCCGAGGAGCAACAGCAGACTGACGAGCGCCGCCCCTCGGGCGTATTTTCCCGTGAGGAGGAGTGCGCCGAAGATAATTTCGCACCACGGCACCACGGCGGCGACGAAGTTGAGCGCTAGTGGCGGCAACAGATCGAACTGACGCACGAGTTTCAGAAAGCCCACGGGATCGAGGGCCTTGGTGGCGCCCAAATAGACAAAGACCGCGCCGAGCACGGCCCGGGCGGCCAGCGACGCGTGGCCGGAAGTGAGGAGGCGAGGCGCCGCGTTCATGGGTTGGGGCGTGCGCCGCTGCCCCGCGCGCCGGTTTCCACGGGCAGTTTTGACCGCTGCCACTCGTCGAAGCCGCCGCCGTAGATGGAAATCTTGGAGGTGGGCACGCCGAGCTGCTGCAGATCGGAGGCGGCGAGATCGCTGTCCTCGCACTCGCCGCCGTTGCAGTAGACGACGATTTCCTGCGCGAGATGGGCGACGCCGACGATGTCCGTCACATAGAGTTCGAGCCGGTAGTGATCCAGCAGATGTGCGCCCGGAATGTGCCCGCGGGTGTAGACCTCGGCATTGCGCGCGTCGACGAAGAGGATGAGGCCCTCGGCGCGGCGGGGATCGCGGAAGAGCTCGGCGGCCCGGTTTTGGTCGATCAACGGCAACCCGCGCTTGCTGCGGGCCGGCGCCGCCGCCGGGGCGGCGATCGGACTGGCGCGGGAGGGCGAAGAGGGGGCGGCGGGCGGGGAGACCGGCGTATCCGGAAAATAATTGCGCGTGAGGGAGAGACCGCGCGGCGAGAGGGAATTGGCCAGCAGACCGGTGGCGATGCCCGCTAGGGCGACGACGAGCGCCTGCCGGAGAGTGGCGCGCAGCGGGGGCGGGCTCATCGCTGGCAACGGATGGGCCGGGATCACCTCTGGCCGGCGAAGACGATGGGCACGGAGAAGGTGGGCGTGCCCGGATGGTTCGTCTTGCCGCGAAAATACATCCGTTCACCGGTTTGAGCGTCGAAACCTGCGGGGAAGTTCAGCGTGATGGTGGATTGCCGTCCGTCCGGATTGCGCTGCATGGCGAACTGGACGCCAGGCGCATTGGTCTCGAGATCGGAAATCTGGAGATCGCCGCCGCGATGGTTGAGGATGACGACGTAACGTTTTTCAGGTGCGGCGAGTTTCGCGATCGGGAACATCAGTTCGGTGGGCGCGATTTGCACGGCGGGCAACACAGTGACGACCGCCTGGATCGTGATGGTCGGCATTTCGGCGTTCGAGGTCTTCAGCTCGATGCGGGCGGTGTGCGTGCCACTCTCGAACGGCGGCACGGTGGTGACTTGGAGTTCGAACTCCCTCCCGGGCACGATTTCCTTGAGCACCGGTTTGAACTGCGGCTTGTCGCACGTCAGGTCGCTGAGTTTTAGGACACCGTCGACTTCGTGGCGGATGGTGACCGAGCGCGTGGCGGACTGGCTGGGATCGGTCAGCGCGGGAAAAATGATCACCGGATTGGAAACCAT
>JANPIT010000025.1:0-1757 GCA_031425115.1 Opitutaceae bacterium
GTCATTTCCGCGAACTCGGTGACGTGGCGGTGATAGATCCACTTCATCACCTGGTGGGCGCGGTAGCGCTTCTCGCCCAGCTGCGTCTCGAAGAAATCTTCAAGACGCGTGCGGTCGAGCTCCAGCAGGTTGCTGCGTGCATCCCCCGGCGCCAGCAACGTCGGCGTGACCGCATTGGCGGGTGCGTCGGTGGCGAGCTTGAGGGGGATGTCGATCACGTTCGTCGTTCGTCGGTGGGGATCAGCGCGGGCAGATTTCGGTGGCCGCGAAGAAGTACGCGATTTCGTTGGTCGCGTTCTCCAGGCTGTCGGAACCGTGCACGGCGTTGGCGTCGATCGACTGCGCGAAGTCAGCGCGGATGGTGCCCGGCTTGGCATCCTTGGGATTGGTGGCGCCCATGAGATCGCGATGCGCCAGCACGGCGTTGTCGCCTTCGAGCGCAGTGATAACCACCGGGCCGGAAATCATGAACTCGACGAGCGCGTTGAAGAATCCGCGTTCGCGATGCACGGCGTAGAACCCTTCGGCTTCCTTGCGCGAGAGGTGCTTCATCTTCGCGGCAAGGATCTTCAGTCCGGCTTTTTCGAAGCGGGCATAGATTTCGCCCACGACGTTCTTTGCAACCGCGTCGGGCTTGATGATCGAAAGGGTGCGTTCCAGCGCCATGGTGTCTCCGGGAGGTGGTATCGGGAAAGGGTCCGCGGGCGTCCCCCGACGCCCAGCTAGGCCGGAAATCTTACCACCGAAACCTGCGCGGAAACACGGCTTTACCCGACTTTCCGCATCCTCTGGCTGGGGATATTCACATCTCCGCCACCCCCGTTGCGTGCGCCACGTCACAACACGTGACAATTGACCCTGAGCCCGCCGCGGGCCTAGCATTGTCGAACGCCCGTTTGAACCCGCCGTTTGATGAGCACCCCCCACTTCTCCACGAAAGAACGGATCCTCGGAGCCGCCGAAACGCTGTTCGCGCAGCACGGTTTCGCCGGCACGTCGCTGCGTCAGGTCACCAGCCGGGCGGACGTCAACCTCGCCGCGGTGAACTATCACTTCGGCTCGAAGGAAAACCTCATCAACGAGGTCTTCCGGCGCCGCATGGACGAGAT
Organism: Opitutaceae bacterium; assembly: GCA_031425115.1. Taxonomy (GTDB): domain Bacteria; phylum Verrucomicrobiota; class Verrucomicrobiia; order Opitutales; family Opitutaceae; genus ER46. The sequence continues at coordinate 1,110 of JANPIT010000025.1, forward strand.
GAGCCAGGCCCGGATGCAGGCCCTGGAAGCGGCCCGCCTGCTCGAAATGCCTGCCCGCCTGCCCGCGGTGCTGGCCGCCTTCATCGAGCCGGCGCTCGCGCTGACGCTCGATCGCCAGGGCGGCTCGGCCTTCGTGCGCGTGCTGGCACGCGCCTACGCCGAGAAGAACGAGCGGCTGCGCAAGTTCCTGTCCGACAACTACGGCACCGTGCTGCGCGAGTTCTCGCGCGCGCTGGCCGAGTGCCTGCCCGACATCAGCAAGGAGCAGCTGTACTGGCGCCTGGATTTCGTGGCCGGCGCGCTGACTTACGCGATGGCCGATTTCGGTTCCATCCGGCGCCCCGCCGGCGTCAGTGACAAGACCCATTGCCAGCGCGCGGCGACCGAATTGGTGGCCTTCGCGGTGGCAGGCCTGAAAGCTTGAAGTTACGCTAAATCAACCGGATACAACACATGTCTAAGAACCTACGCATCCGCAAGGTAGCTGTCCTCGGCGCCGGCGTGATGGGCGCGCAGATCGCCGCGCATCTGGTCAATGCCGACGTCGACACCGTGTTGTTCGACCTTCCCGCCAAGGAGGGCCCGAAGAACGGCATCGTCGACAAGGCCATCGCCACTCTCGCGAAACTGTCGCCCTCGCCGCTCTCT
>JANPIT010000026.1:0-1789 GCA_031425115.1 Opitutaceae bacterium
GTGGGCAACGCGCGCCGACGCCTTTGCCGCCATGGCGCCCTCGGGCGCGGCGGCGGCCGAGCAAATTGGAAAACTCACGCCCAAGCCCGCACTGCATGTCGCGGGCGAGAACGATCCCCTGGTGAAATTCGCGTGGCAGCAACGCACCATCGCGGCGATCTTGAAGCTAAACGAGTGCGATGCCGGCCAGCCGTGGTCGCCCAGCGGCCAGTGGCACGAATCAAAGGTCGGCGCGCCGGTGGTAGTATGGATTCATCCCGGAGGACACGAATTCCCCGCGGCGGCGCGGCCGGCGATCGTGAAGTTTTTCCAATCGCAGGTGCGGCCGTAGAACGGGGACGAGCATGGTCTTTTGGTTTGGCTGCGTAAGTGTAGGCCAGTCCGCTTGCGGACGCGGTTTGGCGCGCGCAAGCGCGCTGACCTACGGTTCAGGTCGACTCATGCCGCGGCCTGGAAATCCGCGACGATGGACCCGGTAGTAGCTACGAGCGCCAGCGAGTGGACGCACCGCGCCGGGCCACCACTCGCTGGCGCTCATGGCTACGTCTCGCGAAACTTCCGGGTGGCCGTGTGCGCCGGGCGGTGCGCGCAAATAAATGACCTCGCCGTTCGCGGCAGGGCTCAACGTTAGCGGAAACAGGTAGGGAGCTCACTTGTCCTGACTTTTTAGGATTAGAACCGTCACGGTTCGGCCGCTTGCCCACACCCTGCGATCGGCCGATTCAAAAAAAACGGGCCAGGCAATTAAGCCTGGCCCGTCGCGTTCAAGAAGAGTCGTTGGGAACCTTACGGAATCACGGCGATGATCGTGCCGGTGCCCGCATGGCCCGGATTGCCCTCGTAGCCGGGATTTGTCTTCACGACCACGAGCTTCGCGATGGTGCCCGTGATGTTCGAACCGGACTTCGTGACCGTGCTCGTGACTATGACCCCGAGGTAGGCGGGAACGCTCGCCGGCGAGGGCGCGCTGTTACCCGGCGCCGCCGTGAATGTTCCGCCCGCTACCGCGACGGTGGGCGAGACCGCGAAGCCCTTGAAACTCGCGTTGGACGCTCCGGCGCCGAGAGTGTTGAGCTTTTTCCCTTGCGAGCCCCAGAGGGTGACCGACCTACCGACGGCCGCATTGCCATCGCCGATCACGACGTGCCGCCGCCAGTCGGATATCTCTAGATGAGGAGGGAGGCCGCGATCGAGGTGCTGCCGAGGTGGTTCGAACTCTCGTTATGCGTAGCGATGAGCAACGCCGAAAAAAAAGAGCCCGCCGGTGAAGGCGGACTCTCGGAAGGGCAGAGGGGAGTCAGTGGCCTCGGTCAGGTTACTTGACCATTTGGAAGATCTGGCCGCTCGAAGCCTGCACCCAGAGCTGGCCGGGAGCTACGCCGGCGGCACGAGCCGCGTTGACGTTTTGGAACACGGGGAAGTTGCCCGACTGACCGGCGGGGCCTTGCGGACCCATCGGGCCAATCAGACCCTGCGGACCCACCGCACCCGTGTCGCCCTTCAGACCTTGGGGTCCAGTCGCACCGGTGAGGCCAATCGGACCCTGGGAACCTGTGGCGCCCGTCGCACCCGTCTCGCCCTTTGGCCCCTGCGGACCTTGCGCGCCGGTAGCGCCGGTAGGGCCGGTATCGCCCTTTTCGCCTTTCAGGCCTTGGGGTCCGACGGCGCCGTCGGCTCCCGCCACGCCCTGGGGACCCTGTGGACCCGTCGCGCCGTTAGCTCCAGTGGCACCAGCCGGTCCCTGCGGGCCGACAGCACCGGCTGCGCCGGTTTCACCTTTGTCGCCTTT
>JANPIT010000027.1:0-2123 GCA_031425115.1 Opitutaceae bacterium
GAGGCGGCGTGCGGAGCGACCCCACGCCAGCGCTCTCCAGTAAGCCATCGCCTGCTGCTGCCGGTTCAACCAGCCGGCGAAGATCACGACCAGAAAGTTCATCGGTAGCGACATGCTCATGGTAACTTTCTGCTCCCCTCACCTTCCTGCTGGCAAATCCCTCTGGCGCTTCGACTTTTTAGACAGCACGAGGGATTCACGTTGGGCGGCGAGCACGTTGCTGACGCGCTCTATCTCCTCTGCCGGCACTGCGGCCTCAGCCGCGAAATGCGGCCAGCGTTGAACGGCCGCCGCGACTTGCTCCGTGATCGAGCGAATCACCTTCGCGTCCACGCCGATGTCCTGCGCCACGGCGGAGATTTGCGCCATCGTGGGCGCACGCCATTCGCCGACAATTCCCATACCCCGCATCGACTGCACGGCCGGCGACACGAAGACCAGGTCGAACGCGGGCGAGAACGCCCACTCGCCTCCCCGGTAAACGAACGCGTGGTTCTTGCCGTGGTCGTCGCGATTGCTGGCCACGACATTAAAGATCATGCGCCGGACGCCCTCCAGCACCTGAGTCATGTCGCGTGTCAGGGCCTTCGCGACGAGCAGAAGATCGCGATAGTCGCATTTGTCGGGGTCCTTGTGGGCGACGCCGGCGAAGGAGTGCACATGGATGCGCTCGCCGCCGTCGCGGTCAAACCGCTTTACCCCGAAATGCCGGCGCACGTTGCCCGCCTGATCGGGCACTGAAAATAGCCGCGTTTCCGGCATCGCGATGCCCGCCGCACGAGCCATCGCAGCGTAGGCGTGCTCCATCGGCCCGATCGTATTGTGGGCGCTCAGGTCAAATTTCACGAGCCACGGCGTATAGCCTGCCGGATATTCACCGCCGCCGTAGAGCACTTCGCCGGGCACACGATCATTCACCGCGACCACGACTTTCGGATAAGCGCCACCGGCGGTGCCGCCGGCTTCGAACAGATGGGCGAGCACCTTGCCGGCCGATCCGGCCACAACAGCGCGGGCTTCACGCTCCAGCACGACAAGTTTGGTCTGCTGGAATTTGAGTGGCAAACCAGGCTCCGGCCACGCCGGCTCATACGTCAACGCGCCCATCCCGCGCTGGCCAACATACGCGAGCCGCATCAACGGCGTTACCTTGTTCGGCTTGATGCCTTTTTCCGAAAAACGCATCTCCATGAGCTTCGCTCCCCACGAGTCCGGGAGCGAATCGTGAAACAGCCCCGGCAGGCCGTCGAAACTCTTGGCATGGTAATACTGCACCCCCGGCTTCCGCGGCAAATGCAACGGCGACAGGTCATGCCCTTGCGCGAGCCACTGGGCATCGTATTCGAAAAAAATTCGGCCACTGCCTTCGACCAAGCGACCGACCGGCTGCCCGTGATAGGCGACGTTAAGCATGTTTGACCCTCCGGCCACGCTGCCGCTTGGGCACCAGCAGTTCATCAAGGGAACGCGGCGCATCGGGAAGCGCGCACACATGGTCGACGTCCCGCAAGTGATCCAAGACGGAGAGCACGCGCAGCAGGCGTAGGAGAGCGATCCTTCCGGTTTGCTCGAACAGGCGGTAGGTAGACGGTCTTAGCCCGGACCGGCGCGCGAGTTCTTCCTGCGACCAGCCCATTTGCAGCCGCGTCGTTCGCACTCTGGCAGCCAATTCCAAGGCTACCTCGGCCTCTGTTTTTAATGCTAACATTATGGTAGTTGAATGCGTATTTGGCTTATTTCAAACACTATGTTGGTAGTAAAAGACTCACCGCGTTCGTCCCGACGGCGATTTCAATTACTGCTTTGATCGGCGCGCAGTTGGTAACGCGCACCCCGGGTGCTGCCGATCACCTCGCAAATGCCGCTGGCCCGCAGCCGTGTCAGTTTTCGCGCTGCCGTGCGACGGCTGAGCCGGACTCATGCAGTTGAGGGCTGAAGAACGGAGTATTTTCGGGCGCGGGCACCGAGGGGGGCAACTGCAGAGCAGTGGGTGGGGTCGGCGATACGGCGCAGGAGCGCGAGCCACCAATCGCGCGCCTTGTCGCCGGCGACGGCGAGTTTGAGGGTGGGTTTACCGGCGGCACGGCTGAAGACGGCGGCACAGGTGAAGAGCTGGCGGCGGA
>JANPIT010000028.1:0-1571 GCA_031425115.1 Opitutaceae bacterium
TAGTAGCCCTGATAGCCTTCGAACGTCGTGTTCTCGTTCTGGAAGCGATGCGCCCGATCGACGGCAACTTTCCACTGCGCATCCGTCGAAAGATCCGTGGCCGACCCGCCAGCGGCCTCCGTCAAATCGCCCTCGAGCAGAAAGCCGCCGGCATACGTCATCACGGAACACGGCGCCCCGAGTAGCGCGGGCCGATGGGCCACTCGCGACATATCTATCACGAGCGCCGCGAGCACGTTGGCTCCTGATCGAAGCCGCGACGTCAGATCGAAGGTCTCGTAAAAGTGGTGGTTAACGTCGCCCTTCGCCGGACCGCGTCCGATGAGCTCCCCGTTGCAAAAAAAGAGATACCGGCTGTCGGCCGAGACATGCACGACGAGCCGTTGCGCCGCGGGATCGGCGACCACGAAGGACCGGCGAAAAAGCCGCACCTGATAATGCGAGGGAGAGGCGGCCTCAGGTGGCGGTGCGGCATGCGTGCCCTCCGCGGACCAGATCCACGAGGCGCGTTGAACAAACGGTGATGACATACGCCAGGGTTGGAAGCGCCCGGAGGCGCGACGTTCGCGCTGAATAAGCTCGCGCGGTTTCAACATTCAACAACCGTTTTCATGTTTTTTCATCGGCCCCATGAAAACCACCTCTACCTCCCCGCGCCTTGTCATGTGTGCGACCACTTGGTCAATGATCGGCTATCCCCGCGTGGGCCGCGAGTGGTCGATACCAAAAAAACTGCGCGCGATTCACGAAGCCGGTTTTGACGGGGTTTGCGCGTTTATCACCCCGGAAATCAAGGCCCAGGCCGATCTGCTCGGCTTGGAACTGATGAGCGGTTTCGACGCCAAGAGCGTGGCCGACGCCCTCCCCCGCTTGCGAGCCCAGCAGGAGCTGGGGGTTAAGTTCGTGAACATCCAGCTGCTGAATCATGACACCCCGCCCGCGAAAGCGGCGCCGGTGGCGGTGAAGTTGATCCGCGCTGCGCGAAAACTCGGCCTCGCGGTGCACATTGAAACGCATCGCGACACGTCGACCGAGACGCCCGAGAAGTTCGAGGAGATCGCGCGGCTTTACCAGCGGGCCACCGGCGAATTAATGCCCGTCACGTGGGATCACTCCCACTTCGCTGTCTCCAAACACATGCTGCCGCCGGACTACTCCGCGAGGCTGCTCGTATGGCCGAAGCTGATTCAGTGTTCCCAGATGTTTCACCTGCGACCGTTCAATAGTCAGCATTGCCAGGTGCCGGTAACCAACGGTCGAGGCTCGCTTACCCCTGAGTTCCGCGACTACGCCGCTTTTGTGGAGGATCTTTTCTCCTGTTGGCTGGCAGGCCCGCGGCCCGGCGGCGCACTGTGGGTGTGCCCCGAACTCGGCATGAGCCACGGCTACCACGTCAGCACCGAGCCCCACGCCTGGCCCGACGCCATCCGCGCCCGCACCGAACTCCTCGGCGCCTGGCGCCGCGCCCTCCGCCGCTGATCGACAGGAGCGGCGGTTTCCCAACCGCCGATGGCCCCTTCGCATTCGCACCCTGCCTCCGGCCACCAGAGCATCTACGCCCGTCCGCCCCA
>JANPIT010000029.1:0-3295 GCA_031425115.1 Opitutaceae bacterium
CTGGATCACCGCGGGCGTGCCCTACGCGCGACCGCTGGATAAAACCGGCGCCGCCGCCACTCCCGCCAAAACCGGTTTCGTAATCTCAGACGCCGACCGCGCACACTGGGCGTTTCAACCGGTGCGCTCACCCGCACTGCCCGTCGTGAAAAACGCGGCCTGGGCCCGCTCGTCGCTGGACCGCTTCATTCTCGCCACCCTCGAGACGAATCAGCTCGCGCCCGCCGCGCCCGCGAGTCGCGAGACGTTCATTCGCCGCGTGACCCTCGATCTGATCGGCTTGCCGCCGACCGCGGCGGAGATCGACGCGTTCGTGCGAGACCAGGCACCCGACGCTTTCGAAAAACTCGTCGACCGGCTCCTCGCCTCGCCCCACTACGGCGAACGCTGGGGCCGGCACTGGCTCGATCTCGCGCGTTTCGCCGAGAGCGACGGCTTCGAACACGATGCGGTCCGACCGCATGCGTGGCGCTACCGCGACTACGTGGTGCGGGCCTTCAACGCCGACAAGCCCTACGACCGTTTCATTCGCGAACAGATCGCCGGCGACGAGCTGTATCCAAGCGAGCCCGACGCGCTCACCGCCACCGCATTCAACCTGCTCGGGCCCGATATGGTCGACTCCGCGGATCAAGTGCAGCGACGCCGGAACACGCTCAACGACATGACCGATACGACCGCACTCGCGTTCCTCGGGCTCACGATGGGCTGCGCGCGCTGCCACGACCACAAGTTTGAGCCGATCTCCCAGCGCGATTACTATTCACTGCAGGCGTTCTTCGGCCCCGCCAAATTCCACAGCGATTTGCCTGTCCCGACCGCCGCCGAACGCGCCACCTACGAGGAAGCCCTCGCGCGCTACAACGAGCAGACCCGCGAATTGCAGGAGAAAATCGCCGCCCTGGAGACGCCGACGCGCGCCACGATCTTCGAGCGTAAACGGGTGAAACTATCGCCCGAGGCCCAGGCCGCGCATCAGGTGCCGAAAGCCGAACGCACGACCGAACAGGAGAACCTGGTCCTCGAGACCGCCCATCTCGTCGAGGTATCACCAAAGGAATTACTCGCCGCGATGAAGAAGCCCGACCGCGATCGCCACGCGGCGCTGCAAAACGAACTCAAGCCCTTTCCCAAGCCCAAGCCACTGCCGGCCTCCCTCGCTCTGCAGAATGGGCCTGCGGTGAAAACGCACGTGCTGCATCGCGGCGACTACAACCAGCCAACCACGGAAGTCGCTGCGATGGTTCCCGAAGTGCTTAACGGAGCCGTAGCGATGTCGGTGGAAGGATCGACTCCCGCAACGACTAACCCGACACCCGCGCACCGGGCATCCCGCGCCGACCTTGCCGCTTGGATCGCGTCGCCCGCGCATCCGTTGACGGCGCGCGTCATGGTAACCGGATATGGCAGCATCACTTCGGCCGCGGACTCGTGGGCTCGACCAGTGACTTCGGCACGCATGGTCAAAAACCCACGCACCCGGCCTTGCTTGATTGGCTCGCGGCCGAATTCGTCGCGCGCGAGTGGAGCGTGAAAGCGATGCACCGGGTCATGCTGCTCTCGGCGACTTATCGCCAGTCGAGCACGTCTGAGACGAGCGCGACCCGCGACCCGGACAACCGTTACTACGGGCGGATGAATCGCCTGCGTCTCGAGGGCGAAGTCATTCGCGACAGCCTGCTCGCGATCAGCGGCGAACTGAATCCCAAGCTCGGCGGACCCGGCGTCTACCCGCCGATTCCCAAGGAACTCTACGAGGGCGCGAAAGGTTGGACCACCAATGCCAACCCGCGCGACTACTCGCGTCGGAGCGTGTATATCTTCGCGCGGCGCAATCTGCGTTTCCCGTTCCTCGAAGTCTTCGATGCGCCCGATAATAATCTCAGCTGCTCGTCCCGCGAACGCAGCACGACCGCGCCCCAATCGCTCACCCTGCTGAATGCCGATGAAGTGCTCGTCGCCGCGGAGAAGACCGCGGAGCGTTTGATGAAGGAAGCCGCGACGGCGGACGCCCGCATCGCGCTCGCCTATCGTCTGATTCTCGGCCGCGCGCCCAACGAGAACGAACGCGCACTCTCGCAGGCGTTTCTCGCGCAATCGCCCCTGAGCGAGTTGTGCCGCGCCTTGTTCAACCTGAACGCGTTTGTCTATGCAGACTGAGAGTCTTGAAGGTGGAGCGGCTTGTCCCCAAGACGCTTGTTTGAGTGGCACAGAGGTCCTGCCCGCGGGCCCGATCTCATGGGCGGGAAGCCCATGCCGCCTGTGAAAGCGCGTTAGGGACAACGCGCTCCACCTCGAAGCAAACTCCGACCTCGAATCACCCATGCACCCCTGCAGCGGCCCCAGTGCCTTCTCCGGTCACCCCTCCTCGCGCCGGCAGTTCCTCCGCCACGCCGGCGGCGGTTTCGGCATGCTCGCGCTTACTGCGCTCCTCAATCGCGAAAACCTCCTCGCCGCGCCATCCCGCGTCGTCGCCGGCGCTGGGCTTGCGAATCCATTTACACCGAAGCCCGCGCATTTCGCAGCGAAGGCGCAGCGCGTGATCTTTTTGTTCATGTCGGGCGGCCCCAGCCATGTGGATCTCTTCGATCCGAAGCCGGACCTCGTCCGGCTCGCCGGCCAGCCTATTCCCGAATCGTTCGGCACGTTCAAAACGCGGCGCGCCGTGGCGAAGAACAAACTGCTCGCCCCCCTGCGCGAGTTCAAACCGCGCGGCCAGTGCGGGATGGAAGTCTCGGACTTCCTGCCGAACATTGCCGGGTGCGTGGACGACCTCTGCTTGTTGCGCGGGTGTTATGGCGACAGCGTCACGCATCCCGAGTCGGTCTACCAGATGAACACCGGCTCCATCCTCATGGGCCGGCCGAGCCTCGGCGCCTGGGCGACTTACGGTCTTGGCACCGAGAACCAGAACATGCCCGCATTCGTCGTGATGCCCGATCCCGCTGGCTGGGTCAAAGGCGGTGCGCCGGCGTGGAGTAACGGTTACATGCCGGCCGCTTATCAAGGGACGATTCTGCGCGGAGGCGACACCCCGATCCTAAATCTGAATACGCCGAAGGGCGTCAGCCCCACCCAGCAGCGCGCGACCGTCGACTTCATCAACCAGCTCAACCGCGAAAACCTCGCGCCCGGCGACGCCGACTCCGAATTGGCGGCGCGCATTGCATCCTACGAGCTGGCGTTCCGGATGCAGCAGCACGCGCCGGAGGTCGTGGATATTTCCAAGGAATCCGACGCCACGAAGAAACTCTACGGCCTCGACCAGAAAATCACCGAAGAATTCGGACTGCGC
>JANPIT010000030.1:0-4879 GCA_031425115.1 Opitutaceae bacterium
GAGGCTGACGGCGCTCGTCTTGCCGCCACGCTCGAAAAAATCACGGCCGATCCCGCCGCCAGCCGTGCGCGCGTGCGCGGGGCGATGACGGGAGTGGAGAAACTTCAACAGCGCATGGTCGGTGCCGTGCGCTCCTCCGTCCGCCGATGAAACGTCTCCTGTTGATTTTCACTTTGCTGCTGGTGCCAGCGTTCGGGGCCGACGCGCTGCTCGTGGGCACGGCCGAGCCTGAGCTGGCGTTTGTGCGGGCGACGGCGTTCAAGCCGTTTCATGCGCGCTTCGATGTTCCGTTCGATGAAGCGAAGGCGCTCGCCGCCGCCGATCTCGCGACGCGGAAGGTCGTCATCCTCGCGCGCGGGGCGACGGTGCCCGATGTGGCGGCGCTCGCGGCGTGGGTGCGCGGTGGTGGCACGGTGCTCGCGTTTTCCTCCGTGCTGCCAGCGGGAGTGCGTGCCACCGACCTCGGCCCCGATCCCACGCAGGTGCCGGGTGATCTCCGGCTCGTGAAACTCGCGGAGCGGTTGGCGGCGCTCGTCGAGGGCGCGAAGCCCGCGACGGTGCCGACGAAGCGTGAGCCCTGGGGCTACACGCCGCTCGGTGCGCCGGCGAAGCGTCCGGAGCGCACCGCGCCGCTGGCGGCGAAACGTCCGTTGCCTGCGTTGCGGCGCGAGGGGGCGCCGGCCGGTGCGGCGCTCTCGCTCGTCGAGGCGGGGAAGGCGCGTTGTGTGATTGTGCTGCCCGCGAAGCCGACCGCGGCCCTGCGCGCCGCAGCGCATGACCTGGCCGAGGCGCTCGTCCGCATTTCAGGTGCGCGCGTGCCGGTGCTGGCGGAGGGCGAGGCGACCACCGGGGCCGCGAGCGTCGTGATTTATCTCGGTCCGGTGGCGGGCTTGCCGGTGGAGATCGGTGCCCGCGTGGCGGCGCTGCCCGCGGAGGGATTCGTGCAAGTGAGCAAGGGGCGGGCGATTCACATTGTCGGCTCCGACGTCGGCCGCGGCGGGATGCCGCTCACGGGCACGGCGCACGGCGTGTATGATTTTATCGAACGCCAACTCGGCGTGCGGTGGCTGTGGCCGGGCGAGGGCGGCACGGTGTATCCGCGGCGGACGAACGTTTCCGTGCCGCCGCTCGACATCGAAGACGCGCCGGCCTTCGCCATTCGCAAAGTGCGCAACTACGGTGGCGTCTCCGGCCCTGCGGAGAAACCGGTCGTCAGTCTCGCTGACCGCGTGAATGTCGGCCTGCGCGCGCTCGGCCGGCCGGATGTCGCGGTCTACGCGGCGAAACACGCCGAGGCGACGCCGTGGTTCGCGCGGCTGCGACTCGGCCAGAGTCAGCGCGTCAATTTCGGCCATGCCTACGGCGACTATGCGGAGCGGTTTGCGAAGGAGTATCCGGACTGGTTTGCGCTGCAGCCGGACGGCACGCGCACGGCCACGACAGCGCGCCCGCGGCTGGACAAGGAAAACCCCGGCCTGATCGCACAAGCGGCGCGCGACGCGCTCCTACAACTCGACACGGACCCGCTGCTCTCGATTCCCTCGGTCGCGCCCAACGACGGTGGCGCGAGCGCGTGGGATTTTGACGCCGCCGCGCGCGCGCTCGATCCGGTGGACGGTCCGGCGGTGACGCTGTCGCTGCGCCTCGGCGGACTGCGCCTCGCGCTGCCCTATGTGGGGATGTCGGACCGCATGTTCACCTTCTACAATCGCGTGGCGGAAGAAGTGCAGCGGCTGCGCCCCGGCACGGTGATCGGCGCCTCGGCTTACAGCACGTATCGCACGCCGCCGCTGCGCGTGGTGCCGCATCCGCAGCTCGCGTTCACGTTTGTCGGGCTGACGTATTTCGACGAGACCACGCGGCAGCGCGACCGGCGGAGCTGGGAAGACTGGGCGGCCGCGGGCAATCCGCTGATGCTGCGGCCCAACGCGCTCTACTCCGGCCACGGCCTGCCGGGCGTCTTCGTGACCAAGCTCGGCGAGGATCTCCGGCACTGTTACCAGACGATGATGTTTGGCGCGGATTTCGACGGGCTCACGCACCACTGGGCGTCGCAGGGACTCAATTACTACGTGCTGGCGAAGCTGCTGTGGAATCCCGCGGCGGATGTGGCCGCGTTGGTGGACGACTACTGCCGCGCCGGCTTTGGTCCGACCGCAGCGGAGGTGAGGCAGTATTTCGCGCAACTGGAGGCGCTCGCGGGCGAACTGGCCGGCGGGATCGCGGCGGATGTCGCGGGCGGGCTCCGCGCCGACGAGACCGAGCCGGTGCGCGGCCTCGATCCCGATTCGATCTACGCGGTGATTCCGAAGTATTACGGACCGGCGCGAGTCGCGCCGTTGCGCGCGATATTGGCGCGGGCGAAGGCGGCCGCGAAGGACGACGCGGCCGTGGCGGGCCGCATCGCGTTTCTCGGGCGCGGGCTCGATTACGCGGAGCAGCAGGCGAAAGTCTTCGCGCTCGTGAACGCGCCGAAACCCGACGCGGGGGTGCTCGCGGCCGCGCTGCGCGAGCGGCAGGCGGTGCTACAGGATATCTACGATCGGGATTATTTTGCCGTGGGGTTTCCGCGGTTGTTGTTCAAGGAACAGGCGATCGGGGCGATCAACGCGAGTCGCGCGCGGACGGTTGCGCCGTGAGCGAACCTTTCGCACCCGTGAAAAAAATCCTCCGGTTCATTGCGGCCGTCAGTGTGGCGTGGCTGGCGGGCGCAGCGAGCGGGGCGGAGGTGCGGCCGAAAGTGACCCGCACGGAGGATGTCATCTACGGCCGCAAATTTGGGACGGCTCTGACGCTCGATGTGTTTGAACCGGAGAAAAAGAATGGCGGCGCGGTGTTCTGGATGGTGAGCGGCGGCTGATTTTCGAGTCACGCCGCGATCAAGCCCGGGCTCTACCAACCGCTGCTCGATCGTGGCTACACCGTGTTCGCCGTGGTGCACGGTGAGCAGCCCCGCTTCATCGTGCCCGAGATTGTGGAAGACATTCACCGCGCGATCCGTTTTGTGCGGCACCATGCGGCGCGCTGGGGCGTCGACGCCAATCGATTTGGTATCAGCGGCGGTAGTGCCGGCGGACATCTCTCGCTGACGATCGGCACCAAGGGCGGTCCGGGAAAGGCCGACGCTAAGGATGCAATCGACCGCGAGAGCAGCGCGGTGCAGGCGGTGGCGTGTTTTTATCCGCCGGTGGATTTGCTGAACTGGAGCAAGCCGGGCGAGGATTTCTGGGACTACGAGCGCACGCGCCGGTATGCGCCCGCACTCGGGCCGAAATGGGCGACGCGCGAGGGCCGGCGGGAATTGGGCAAAGAAATTTCTCCGCTCTACTTCATCACGGCGCGGATGTTACCCACGCTGATAATCCAGGGTGATGCGGACACGGTGGTGCCGCTCTACCAAGCGCAGCTTTTCGAGCAGCGCTGCAAGGACGTGGGAGCACCCTTCAAGCTCATCATCCGACCGGGCGCCGGCCATGGCAGTGCCGGTTTTGAAAATGACGTGGCGGTGTTCGCCGACTGGTTCGACCGGCATTTGCGCGAAGCGACGACGAAATGAAGAGCGGGATGCGGTGTGCGATCCGCCACGCCGCCGCGGGTCCGGCGGCTTTTCACTGCAACGGGGGAGTTGTCGGCTGCGTCAATCACCGCTTCCCTTCCATTTTCATGCGACCGTTGCTTTCCCTCCTCGCCTTTTCGATTGGGCCGTTCGCGGTCGCGGCCGCGCCGGCGGTCCCGCCCAAGCTCGCGGTCGTCATCACCATCGATCAGTTCCGCGGCGACTACTTCACGCGATTCGGTCCCTATTTTGGCGAGGGCGGGTTCAAGCGCCTGCTGGCGGGGGGAACGAATTTCGAGAACAGCCGCCACCGCCACTCCAGCACGCTGACGGCGCCGGGGCACGCTTCGATCCTTACCGGCGCCTTCGCGAGCGCGCACGGTATCACCTCGAATGAGTGGCTCGATCGCGCCACGTGGGACATGGTCAATTCCGTCGAAGATCAGGCATCGCCGCTCGTCGGCATCACGCCCGCCGAACTCGGGCCGGTGGCGGTGGCGAACCCAGCCAAAACCGGCCGCTCGCCGCGTAACCTACAGGCGGATACGGTCGGGGACCAATTGAAGGCGAAACTCGGCGACAAATCGAAAATCTTTGCGGCCGCGAACAAGGACCGGTCCTCGATTCTGCTCGGCGGGCGAAAAGCCGACGTCGCGTATTGGGACGAGAATGGGAAGATGGTCACGTCGAAGTATTATCGCGAGACGCTGCCCCCGTGGGTCGAAGCATTCAACGCCGAGCGCCGCGTGCATGCGACTTTCGGCAAGACCTGGGACCGGCTGGGCGAGGTCGACCTCTACAATAAACTCCAGGGGCCCGACGACGAGGCGGCCGAGAGCGACACCGTCGGACTGGGGCGCACGTTTCCGCGAAAAATCGATGGCGGGAAAACGACGATCACGCCCGCGTTTTTCACGGCGTTCGACAGCTCGCCGTTCGCGTCGGAGTTCATCGGCGAGTTTGTGCAACGCGCGATCCGCGAGGAGAAGCTCGGTCATCATGGCGCGACGGATTTGCTCTGTGTGAGTTTTTCACAGGTCGATGCGGCGGGCCATAATTTCGGGCCCGATAGTCACGAGGTGATGGATGCGGTGCTGCGGATCGATCGCGTGATGGCGTCACTGCTCGACTGCCTCGAGCGCGAAGTGGGCCTCGCGAATTGCGTGATCGTGTTCACCTCGGATCACGGCGTTTCGCCGCTGCCCGAGCGCGTGCTGGCGCGTGATCCCGCGGCGAAGGCCGGTCGCGTGAAAATGGCCGACATGGATGCCGTCGCAAAGCTGGCGCTCGACGCCGCCTTCGGTGCGCTGGGAAAAGGGGAGA
>JANPIT010000031.1:0-17434 GCA_031425115.1 Opitutaceae bacterium
GTCGTCCGCAAACACGTCCATGAGTTGCGCGACAATGGGCCCGCGGAGTTTGAAATGCATATCGCCGAAGGCTTTTCTGGGACGATCGGGGCACCAGTAGCGCTCATCGATATTGAGCCCGCCCGTGAAACCAATCGCGCCGTCGACGATGAGGAGCTTCCGGTGATTGCGAAGGTTGAACGCATGGAGCCGGGCCGGCACCAGCGTGGGATTGAAGACGCCCACGGTCACGCCGCGTTGTCGCAGTGGTTTCACCGCAGTGGAGCGCGAAAAGCGCGCGTCGACGTCGTCGATCAAGACGTGCACGACCACGCCGCGAGCGTGCGCCTGCGCCAGCGCTTCGACAAACTGGGCTCCAATGCCGTGGCCATCGAAAATGTAGGATGCCATCGCGATCGATTCGCGGGCGCCCGCGATGGCCTCGAGCATGGCGGGATAGGCTTCGCTGCCGTGGACGAGCACGTCGACGTGGTTTCCCGCCAGGAGGGGCCGCGGGACAATCTGGCTAACAAGCTGGGCGAGGGGCGCGAGGTGCGCCGCCTCTGCAACGGCGCCCCGCACATCGGCGGCAGGGAGGTGGGCAGTGGCGCGGTGGCGCACCATGCGTCGCCGCATCACGACCGCGCGGCGCTGCACGCGATTGATGCCGAGCAAGAGGTAGAGGACCGCTCCGACCGCGGGGACCGTCCAAATGAGAACGACCCAAAGCGAAGCGGAACGTGACTCGCGTTTATAGATGATCGCATGGCCGGACGCGATGAGAGCGGCAGAAAGGATCGCGGCGCCGAGCAGCGCCTCGAACGGTTCGAACCATCCGAGCGGGAGGGGAATTGCCGCCAAGAACTGTCGCGCAAGCATCGTGCGCTGATTCGCGCGAAAGATTGGGCGGGAAGCGACTGAGTTTTTTCTACCGTGGATTGGGCCGAACAATCCACTCGCTGGCGATCGTAGCTACCGAAGGGCGATTCACTCGCTAGCGCTCGCGGCAGCGATACGAAGTCCATTCGCTAGAGCTGCCGCGCATTTTAAGACACGCGAAATTTGATGGAGCATGGGGCGGAGCGTGTCACCATTCCCATCATGGCAAAATCTCCGCTCGCCGGAATCAGTGTGCTGTTGCTCGAAGATGAGGTGCTGATGCGGAAGCGGTTGGCGGCGTTTCTGGAAAAAGAAGGAGCGGAGGTGACGGCGGTGAGCACGGTGGCGGCAGCGCGCCAAGCCCTCGAGGGGATGTCGTTTGATTCGGCGGTGATCGACGTGAACCTACCCGACGGTCGCGGCACGGATCTCCTGCGCGAGAAACTTTTTCCGCCTACGACCAATGTGCTCGTGATGACGGCCGAGGGCGGCGTCGCTGGGGCGATCGACGCTTTGCGCGCCGGGGCGGCGGATTATCTGGTGAAACCGTTCGAGTTCGAAGAGCTGCCCGTGCGACTTTCGCATGCCCGGCGAGCGCGGCAGGTGAAACGCGCAGATGAATTTCGCCGCGGGCAGGAAAGTGAATTGGTTTTCGGCGAAAGTCTTGCTGGCGTCCGCGAACAGTTGGCCAAGATCACCGCGGCCGATCGACGGTTGAGCGGTTACCTGCCGCCGGTTCTGATCGAGGGTGAGACGGGCACGGGCAAGACGGCGATTGCACGCTGGATCCATCGCAACGGGCCGCGGGCCGACGAACCGCTGATTGAATTGAATTGTTCGGCGCTGCCCGACGCGCTAGCCGAGGCGGAGCTGTTTGGCCACGAGCGTGGTGCTTTTACGGATGCGAAGGCGGCGCGGATCGGACTGATGGAGGCCGCGGATGGCGGGTCGCTGTTTCTGGACGAGTTGCCGAGCCTCGCGCTAGGCCTGCAGGCGAAATTGCTGACGGCGCTCGAAGATCACATGCTGCGGCGCGTGGGCGCATCGCGTCCGATCCCGGTCGACGCGCGCATCATTGCGGCGACGAATCTCGATCTGTCGGCGCTCGTGACCGCGGGGAAATTTCGGGAAGACCTGTTGCACCGATTGGATCTGTTTCGCGTGCGGCTTCCCCCCTTGCGGGAGCGCGGCGCCGATATCATCACGCTTGCCGAGGAGTTACTGGCGCGGGTCAGCCGGCGTTATGGCCAAAAAACGTCCCCGATTCCAGCCGAGGGGAAGACGCGGCTCCGGGCACACCGCTGGCCGGGCAACGTGCGGGAACTCGCGCATGAGATCGAGCGGGCGGTGGTGTTTGGCGGCGAACGCGGCCTGACGTTTGCGCATCTCGGTTCAGGCACGGTCGGGCCGGCGGGGGCGCAAGCGAGTTGGATGCGCGACGACTTCGTGTTTCCCGAAACGGGTTTTTCCATGGAAATCGCGATCGACGAACTGGTGGGTCGGGCCGTGAAACAAGCTGATGGAAATGTCTCGGGCGCGGCTCGGCTGCTGGGCGTCTCGCGCGACGTGGTGCGGTATCGGATTAAAGGTCGCGATGCGGACAAAACTGGGGAATAATCCGCGGGAACCGATGGTGAATTGGCCGGATTGCCCAAGGAAAATAGCTTTCGAAATAAACCATAACACCGTTACTCGTTGAAAACCATCAACCAACGATTTCTCGCGCGCTTGGCACGGGCGCTGCAAATCCGTTAGGTGTTCCACGCATGACTTTTGCAGCCTCCATCCGCCGCTGTCTGTTATCCGCGCTTTTCGCGCTGGGTGCGACGGTGTGTGCGGGTCAGGCGAATACAGCGCCGGCCGCCGATGCCGCGGCGCGAGAGAAAGCCAAGGCGGATGCGACCAAGGTGAAAGATGAGGCCAAGGCGCAGCGGGAGCGAGTGATCGCAGAGTATGAGACGCTCGTGAAGCAGTTCAAAGACGCCACCGAGGAACAGAAAAAGGCGATCTACGAGAAGATGCAGGAGCGCAAGAAGCAGTTCGAAGAGGCCCAGAGTGCACTGCACAAACAGATTCGCGACGAACAGCGGAAGCAGCGGCAGAATCCGCCCCGCCGATAAACTTTAGGCGTAATAGCTAGCGTAATGTCAGTCGAAGGGCGGTCGCTTGCGGGCGACCGCCCTTTCAATTTTAAAAACACCGGGAACATGACTTGAGTGTGGAGGTTTGGGCAGGGACGATTGTCATCCCTAGCTGTTCGCGCGTAATGATTCGCTTTCGCCCCATTGCCTGCCTGCGCCACGTGCGGTTTCTCGCACCGTGGCTGGTTTTTTTGATTCCTGCCGCGAATGGCAGCGGCGCGCCGATTTCTCCGGAAGTCGCGGCGATGCTGGCGGCGCAGTCGCGATGGAGTTTCTCCGCCGAGGTCGAAACCGCGGCCGGCTATAAAGACAACTTGCTGCTCAGCGCCTCGGGAAAAGAGCGCAGCGCTCTCGTGCGGGGCGAAATAGAATTTCTCCTGCTCCGGTTGCCGGGCGGGGCAATCGATTACTCCCTGTTCGCGCAGACGGCGCGGACGCGATTCTTTTCCGGTCAGACGGTCGATCACGAAGCAGAGGCGTGGGTGCAGTCGGACCTCGGTTACCGGTTTTCGGATACGCTCAAGCTCTCGTTGCCGATCACGGGCTATTATTACGATCAGGTTTTCGACGTATCGGACTCCGAAGTGGAGCGGTTGGTGGCGGAGTTGAAAGTAGGCGGCGTGATCCTGGGCCCCACGTTGCGCTGGGCCTTTCACCCCGCGGTATGGATGGAGGCTCAGGCGGTCGGTGAGCGGAAGCGCTATGACGACGGCGTGAACGACAGTGAGGTGGGCGAGGGCCAGTTGCGTCTGGGCTGGCGGCCGGTGAAGCGGGTCGAAGCGCGACTCAGCGCCGGTGAACGCTGGCGAGGGTTCGACGAGCGGGTGCAATATACGCCGGCCGGCCGGCCACTGCCCCGCACCGTTCTGAAAATACGCGAGCGGGAGGCTGAAGCGCGCCTTGATATCGAGTGGGGCGCGGAAAAAAATTGGCGAACCAGCACGCGGGTAAGCGGACTGCGCCGACGGGACAACGGCTCGGGGTATTTTGGTTACGATCAAAAGCGCATCAGCCAGGATGTCGTATGGGAATCGGACCCGTGGCTGGTGCGGATCGAGGCGGCGGCGGAACGTCTCGAATTTAGCGTTCAGACCGTCGGCATCAGCATCGAGCCCCCGCCGCGGATCAAAGATGAGTATTTCGCGAAGGCGCGGATCGAGCGGCGGCTGTCTCCACGGTGGACGCTACTCGCGGAATACAACTGGGAGCGCAGCCGCTCGAACGACCCGGTGTCATCGTATTCATTGAACGAAGGCTTGCTTGGTGCACGGTGGAGCTGGGAAAAATGAGTTCGCTCCCCCTGCAATGCGTTCTGTCTCCGACCCGTCGCCGCCCGGCCGCCTTGTGCAGGCCGGAGTGCTCACGTTGACGGTTGTCGTCTTCGCGGCCGTCGTAGCCACGATCACGCTGCAGTTGCGGCAGGGGCTGCGGGAACAGATTTTGCGGCGCGAGGCGGAAACGCTGGCGGCGGTCGCCGCGATGCAACTCGAGGATGGCGCGGACGAGATGGGAATGTTTGTCGCCGTTTTACGGATATCCAAATTACCGGGAGTCGAAGCGGTCCGCTTGTTCGATGCGCAGCGTCGGCTGAGCTCGGCCTGGCCGGTGCGCTGGTCCGATGCGCCCCCGAGCGTCGGGGATTGGCGCGAAGTGCAGGCGGGTCGTTGTGTGGCGCGGTCGCACGCGACGCTGTCGTCGGAGGATCTGCTCGGGCCGCTTGGGACGTCCGAGCGCGGGCTGCTGGAGGCGTGGGTGCCGTTGCAGCGCACGGGTTCCGAGCAGGTGATTGGCGCTGCGCAATTTTGGATGGCCGGCAAATTCTCCGCCGCCGAACTCGCGGAGCACGACCGACGTCTTTGGATCCAGGCGATCTTTGCCTGGGTGGTTGGCTCGCTGGTCATCGGGCTCGCGTTCCGTTGGGCGCTGCAGCGGCTCGATGTGGCAAATCGGGCGCTGCGCGTGCGCACCGAGGATTTGCAGCGGGCCAATCGCGAGCTGGTGCTCGCGGCGAAGACCTCGGCGCTAGGTGCGGTCACGGCGCACCTGATGCACGAGTTGAAGAATCCCATCGCGGGACTGGAGGTCATCATGGCGGGGCAGGGAGATAACGCGGCGCGGGCCGAGGCCGGCTTGGGGAGCGAGATGGCGGCGGCCTCGGAACTGACGCGCCGCCTGCGCACGATGGTGAACGACGTGGTCGGCGTGCTGCGGGATGAGCAGACGAGTGCGGAATTCGAGCTCTCGTGTGCCGACGTGGCCGAGATAATAGCCGGGAAGTTGAAAGCAGAGGCGCACGAGCGCGGAGTGCGGCTGGAAACAAGCGGGCCGGCGGAAATCGTTTTGGCGGGCCGCCGCGCCAATCTCGCGATGCTTGTGCTGCGAAACCTGCTACAAAATGCGCTCGAAGCGACGCCCACCGGAGGCGTCGTGCAGTTGCGCGGCGGCGCAGGAACGGAGGGCGCGGTGGAGTTTGTCGTCGAGGATGGCGGCGCGGGCCTGCCGGAAAATGTGCGTGCCCGCCTATTTCAGCCGTGTGCGAGCACCAAGGTGGGGGGCAGCGGACTGGGCCTCGCATTGAGCCAACAGCTTGCCCACCAAGCTGGCGGGCGCATCGAGTTGGTGCGCAGCGATGCGAGGGGCACGTGCTTCCGACTTGTGTTGCAGCCCGAGGCGTGATTCGAGCGCGGCCTGCAAAATGTCGGCTCAACTCCCGTGACTGCTGTCGCACTGAACATGCGAGTGAGAAGAATCCCGCTAGGACGCGACGGATGGATCGTCGCATTATTTTGTCTGCTCGCCGGGGTTTTATCGGCTCAGGAAGGGACGAAACGTTGGGCGGTAAACGTTCAGGGCTTCATCACGCTTTCCTCCCCGGCGCTGAGTCCGGATGGTAATACAATTTATGTAGGCGTGGAGCGGAGCGGGAGCGGTCGCGTCGTCGCCGTGCGCGCCGACGGCGTCACGCGGTGGGATAAATTTCTGGCGGAGCCCGTCGATTCTTCACCCGCCGTCGGGCCGGACGGCACCATTTATGTCGGGTGCGTCGATGGTTTTCTCTACGCGCTGAACCCGCTCAATGGGGGAGAGAAGTGGCGGTTCAACGCCCTCGGTTTCATCACGAGTTCGCCCGCGATCGGTGCCGACGGCACGATCTACGTGGGTTCGTCAGCCGGAATTCTGTTCGCGATCAATCCAGAGAACGGCACACGGCGCTGGGCTTTCACCGCCGGTGATCGCATCGATTCTTCTCCCGCCATCGCGGCCGACGGCACAATCTACTTTGGGAGTGACGACCAGAATCTTTACGCGGTCACACCGGCGGGCGAGAAGCTGTGGCAATTCCCCACGGGCGCGCCGATCTTCGGGTCGCCCGCCATTGGGGCCGATGGCACGATCTATATTGGATCGGGCGACCAGCGGATGTATGCAGTTTTCCCGGACAGCACGCTCAACTGGAGTTTCTTCACGAATGGTGACATCCAATCGTCTCCCGTGCTGGCGGCCGACGGGACGATCTACTTTGCCTCGAGCGACGCGTTTTTCTACGCGTTGAATCCTGGCGGGAGTGACGAGCTGCGGGTGAAATGGCGGACAGATATCCGGGCGACGACGGCCTCCACCGCGGCGGTGCGCGCGGATGGCGTGATCATTTTCGGGGCAGACGACGACAAGGTGCGCGCGCTGGATCCGGAGGGCAAAATCCGCTGGGTTTTCGGCACAAACGACGACGTCGAGTCTTCGCCGCTAGTCGCGCCCGACGGCTCGATCTACATCGGTTCATTCGACGGCTTCCTCTACAAGATCAATGGCAACGGCTCGCCGCTCTCCGCCTTGTCGAACTGGCCTGCGTTTCGGCGCGACACCCGGCACACGGGTCGAGCGCTCGCGGCGGGGCGCGGACAGGTCCTGAACCTCTCGACGCGCGCCGAAGTCGGGGCGGGGAGCAGCGTGGTGGTGGGATTTTTTGTGCTGGGCTCGAGTGCGAAGGCCTATCTCATTCGCGGGATCGGTCCGGCTCTGACGCAGTTTGGTATCCCAAATGCCATGACGGACCCGCGGATTGATTTGTTCACCGGTCGCACGCCGCTCGCGAGCAACGATAATTGGAACGTGGGTGTGCCGGGTCTCTCCGTGCCTGACACGTCCGCGCGCGTCGGCGCGTTTCCGCTGTCGCCGGGGAGCAAGGACGCGGCGTTGGTCGCCGCGCTGCCGCCCGGACTCTACACCGCGGTCGTCTCGAACGTCGAAGCGCGCGCCGGCGTCGCGTTGGTCGAAGCCTACGATGCGATCGGCGGCGATCCGTCGGCGCGGTTGGTGAATGTCTCGACCCTCGGGCCAGTCGGGGCGAGCCGGGAAAATTATCTCGTCGCGGGCGTGTCGGTCGGGGGCACCATGCCGAGCCGTTTACTGATCCGGGGCATCGGCCCGGGGCTCGCGCAATTTGGCGTCTCCAATGTGCTGATGCAGCCCTCGATGGCCGTTTATGCCGTTGAAGGGAATACCGCCGGCCGATTGCTCGGCACGAATGCGGGTTGGACGAAGGACGGTCTGAGGAATGATTTCGAGGTCGCGGCTGCGTCCGTGGCCGCGTTCGCGTTGGTGCCTGGAAGTTTGGACGCCGCGATGCTGGTCACGGTCGCGCCCGGCAACTACACGGTGGAAATCGCGGGGGTGAATCAGACGAGCGGACAAGCCCTGGTGGAGATCTACGTTTTGCCGTGAGCGATCTGAAATCCGGTTTAGCGTAGGGATTTCTCCCATTAGGCCTCGACGCGAAAGACCTGATTCTCGCCGGGAAACTGCTTGCCACTGCCACACGGGCGCGGACACTCCGAGCACTTACGACCGCGTAATAGACACTCAGCCAACCTCGCGGGTAACAACCCGCTTTCCCGGACTACATGGACGACAACGCTCCCAAAGAGAATCCGCCTGCGGATTTCAACAAACTCGACCTGAGCCAACTGCAGGGTTTCAGCTTCGGCACGCAATGGACGCAGGAAAAGCCTTCCTCGAATGATCGGCACGAAGGGGAGCGTCCACGGCGCGATGATCGTCGTGACGGCCCCGGCGGCGGCCCTGATCGGCGTGATCGTCGGACGTTTCGGCGGCCGGCTGGTCCGGGAGACGCCCCCGCAGGTCCTGGAGGCGGAGCGCCAAGCGGTCCTGGTCCCGGTGGACCTGGCGGCCCCGGCCGAGAATTCACGGGTGACCGGCGTCCGCGGCAGGGCGGTGGTGGACCTGGCGGCGGCGGTGGTGCTGCTGGTGGTTATGCAGGCGGCCCCCGGCGCGAGGGCGGCGGTTACGGTGGCGGCGCACGTTACGGTCAGGGTGGTGGCCAAGGCGGTTACAACCGCGGCGCCCCTCAGGATCGCGGACCGTATGATAGCCCCTATTACGGCGCTACGTTCTATCCGGAGGACACGAGCTTCAACACGCTGGTGCAAACGATCCGGAAAACCTGCCGCACGGTGGAGCTTTTCGAGATCGCCCGCACGGTAGTCGCCAAGACCGATCGCTTTGTCGTCGTTGTCGCGCACAAGCCGCAAGGCCAGTCCGAAGCTCCCCGTTCGGCGCCGGCAGCTGGCGTAACCGAGGCGCCGGCTGCGCCCGCGCCGAAGCCTGCGCGTCCGGTGTTCTACATTTCCGTCCCGGACGGCATTCCGTTTGAGAGCGACGAGGCCGCAGTGGCCCACGTGCTCGGCAAGCATCTCGATAAGTTTTTCGACACGGCGGAAGTGGAAGTCGACCCGCCGAAGGGGAATTATCAGGTCATCAACAAGTGCAGCATCACCGGCGAATTGCTGGGGCCGCCAAATTACCATCGCTACAACCAGATTGTGCAGCAGCACCATGCGGCCAAGATCGGCTCGCGCATGTCGCTCGAAGCGTATCGTAGTCGGATTGAAACGATCCGCGATCCCGAGGTCGTGAACCAGTGGCTGGCGAAGATGAAGAAGACCACGCGTTACACGTGGAAGACGGCCACGCCCGGCGCGAAGCCGGCTGCGGCGGCGCCGACTCCCACGGAGGCTGCTCCGGTTGCACCTGCCGCCGAAGCTCCCGCCACGGATACGCCTGCCACCGACGCACCTGCGGGTGAGGCTCCCGTGGTAGCTCCGACCGAGACGCCCACGGCTGAGGCGCCCGCGCCTTCGACCACGCCCGCCTTCGACTCGCTCGAAGACGCGCGCGTGTTCTTGCTCACGCAGGCCCGTGATAAAGTGGTGCGCACCGCCGAGACGGCGCGCTTCCACGGCAAGGTGGCAGAGATGATGCCGCCGGGAGAGATTCGCCAAGCTATCGAAGGCGCGCTCGATCGTCAGCGTCGTTTTCCTTTGGATACGGCTAACGCGCTGCGCGGCCGCCTGCGTCGCGAGCACTTCACGATCTTCAAGAAAGGCTCAAAGGGCGTCTCCTACGTGTGCGCCGTAAAGCGCAAGTTCCGGGTGCCCGGACAGACGTTTGCCGATAGCATTGGCTCACTGATCTCCTTCATCGAAGCAAACCCGATGGTGCGCGCGAGTGAGTTGGCGCCGAAGTTTCTCGGCATCTCGCTGCTCCCCGCCGCCAAACCTGTGGATGCAGCCCCAGCGGCGCCCGCGGTTGAGGCCGGCAGCGCCACCGATGCTCCCGCAGCTCCCGCGGAAGCGCCGAAGCCCGAGCCAACTCTGACGGTCGACGAGCGCGCGAAGCTTTCGCGCCTGCAAGGCGACCTGATGTGGCTGGTGCGCGAGGGTTACGTGACCGAGTTCATCGACGGGCGCCTGTTTGCGCCACCGCCGGTGGTCGAGGCACGCAAAAAGGAAATCGAAACCGAAGAGCACGATCCGGAAAACTTTCCGGAGGCGCCGCACTCGGCTGAAGCTCATGCTCCCGCCGCCTCGGAATCATCGAGTGCGCCGGCCGAGGTCTCGGCGACCACTCAGGAAAGCACCCAAGCAGAGGAATCGTCTCCGATCGAGGCACCGGCTTCGACCGAATCTGCGCCGGTGGCAGAAAAGAAGGAAGAGCCGCCGTCACCCGGCGTTTGATCGAGTGCCATCGTTACGCGCAGCGGAGCTGGAGGCCCTGCGCGTAATGTGGACTGGTGAGCGGGAGCTGCGAAACCGCGAGCGGACACTTCTGGTGCGTTAGAGCAACCGTAGCGTGTGTCGCTCGTCGGGCGCGATGCCGAGCTCGAGGTGGAGCGCCTGGGCTGGCAGCCACTCGGAAATTTTCTCGGGCCATTCCACGGCGAGGCACCACGGTGAAACGAGGAAATCGCTGAGCAACAAGTCATCGACCTGTCGCGCCGTTTCCAATCGGTAAGCATCGAGGTGCACCAGATTGGTGCGACCGCGATGGAGGGTGAAAATATTGAAAGTGGGACTCGTCACCGCTTCGCTGATACCCAGCCCCTGCGCGAGACCCTGGACAAATGTCGTCTTACCCACGCCGAGATTGCCGTGCAGGGCGAGCGTCGTATCGGGGGGCAGGGCGGCGCCGAACTCCGCCGCGAGCGCGCGAGTTTCATCCGCCGAAGCGGTGACGACTCCGCGGCAGAATTTGGCGAAAATACTCATGGCGTCGGGCGGCGCTCGGTCGTGAGACAGACGTCGGAGTAACGGCCGTCCGCGGCACACCGCGAGTTAGCGGAGGTGCTCATAGCCGTGATAGTCCGCCAAGTTGATCGCCGCGGCGGGAAATTTCTCGCGCGCCACAAACTCGCCGACGCCGCTCAAGCGGACGGCTGGGAATTTTTTCCGCCACGCACGCGCGA
The DNA here is from genome assembly GCA_031425115.1 of Opitutaceae bacterium. Classification (GTDB taxonomy): domain Bacteria; phylum Verrucomicrobiota; class Verrucomicrobiia; order Opitutales; family Opitutaceae; genus ER46. The sequence continues at coordinate 10,762 of JANPIT010000031.1, forward strand.
ATTTCTCGCGGTCCGCGCGGCGCGCGAGCGCGAAGACGAGTTCGTAGTCCTCCCCGTTGGTTAGCGCGGCGCGCACATCGGCTCCGCGTCGGAGGGGTAGACGCGCGGCGCTCAGCGCGGGTTTGGCGCCGGGAGGAGTCAGGGCATGGAGATCTTTCGCCAGGCCATCGCTCAGATCCATCATCGCGCGCACGGACGATTGCTGCGCCAACCATGCGCCCTCGGCCAGTCGCGGGGTAAAGCGATAGTGATGACCGCTCGACAAACTCCCGCCCAGTAAACCGGTGACGTAAATCCAATCACCCGTCTGCGCGCCCGTGCGCGTCAACACGCGAGGTCCGACAGATTCGCCGAGGAGCGTAAGGCTGGCGGCCACGATCCCGTCGGCCTGCGCGACATCGCCTCCGACGATCGAGACGCCGTGCGCCCGTGCGCTGGTGGCCAGCCCGCGGTAGAAACGCTCGAGCCAGCGACGGCTCACCCGCGCGTCGAGGGTTAGCGCAAGCACCGCCGCGACCGGCCGGCCGCCCATGGCGGCGAGGTCGCTGAGATTGCGTTTCAAAAGTTTGGCGCCGACTGCGCGCGGCGGCACGCCGTCGTCGAAGTGGCGTCCGTAGATCACCGGATCGACCGTAATCAACTGCCGGCCGCGTGACGCACGGAGCACGGCGCAATCATCGCCGATGCCGAACGGGGCTTGCGGCGACGCGCTGCCGAGCCACCGGCGAATCGCGGCGATGAGTTTTTCTTCGCCCCAGGCGGAGACAGATTCTTCGTGGCGCGTCGTGAACGGGTGCATCGTCAGACGCCGACACCGGCAAAAATGAGAATCACCGTGTTCAAGTTGAAGAGCGCGTGCGCGACGATCGGCGTCCCGATGCAGCCGGTGCGTTCGTAAGCCAGTGAAAAAATGCAGGCGAGCACGGTGAGCGGCACCAAGCTGGAGAGCCCTTGAAGCGTGGCCCAGTTCACGTGAAGGGACGCAAAAAAGAGGGCAGGCACGATGAGGGCGACCCAGTGCGGCATGCGCGTGCGGAAGTAGCGGAAGAGTCCGGCGCGGAAGACCAGCTCTTCGGCGAGAGGGGCAATCGCGATCGCGAGGACGATCATGATCGTAAGCAGCCACGGCGACTTGGCGTTCACGAACATGCCGATCAGATCCTGTTTTTCGGTCGGTAAGCCGCAGACGCGCAGGAAAATCTCCCACGCTTTTGCAGACGCCATCAGCACCGGGAGGGCGATGAGAAACGTCGCGGCGCCAGAGCGGAGGGCATTCGCGAAAGGCGCCGGCGACTCGAGCGCGGCGCGCGGTTCGGCGTAGGCGAGGCGATAGACGACGACGCCGGCCAGCAGACCGAGTTGAGCGGCGGCGCCGTTGAAGACCGTGACCTCATCGCCGCGGAGCGGGAGATATTTCACCGCCGTGCTCGCGATGATCGCGGCAAGAATGCTGCCGCCGATCACGAACAGCAAAAATGAAAAGAAGTCCGGGATTGTCGCGTTCCACGGCGGCAGAAGCGTGGATTTAGGTCGCGCGCGCGCCGCAGGACTTAGCGACAGCCGCCAGAGCAAGACGGCGCCGATCAGTGCGAGGGTCAGCTCGATACTGATGACGACATGAGGGAGGGCGGCGCGCATCACGGTTTAGTCCAAGGAAAATCACGGCCTGCGCAAGGGTTCACCCGTGCACAGCCGATTCCGCAGCGAGAGGCGGTCGACCGGCGAACGCAACGCACACTTAACCGCCGACAATCTTGCCGTGGTCAAATACGACTCGGCCACCCACGACGGTGGTCTTGACACGTCCGGTCAGCATCTGCCCCGACCAGGGAGAGTTGATCGATTTACTGAAGCCCTGCTTCGCGTCGTAACGCCACTTCTCGTCGGGATCGAAAATGCAAATATCCGCTTCGCTGCCAGCGGTGAGGGTGCCACCGGGCAATTTCATCAGCTGCGCCGGGCGCCGGGTCATCAGGTCGATCACATACGGCAGCTTGAACTTGTTCTGGCGCACCAACACCTCGAGGGTGACGGGCAGGGCTGTCTCCAGACCTAGGATACCGTTTGGCGCGTAGTCGAATTCCTTGTCCTTCTCATAGTCGGTGTGAGGGGCGTGATCGGTGGCAACGATGTCGAGCGTGCCATCGCGCAGGCCGGCGATGAGGGCCTGCCGATCCTCCTCGGTGCGCAAAGGCGGGTTCATTTTGAAGTTCGTGTCGTAGGTCGCGAGCGCGTCGTCCGTGAGGGCGATGTGATGCGGCGTCGCCTCGGCACTGATACGAGCGCCGCGTTCCTTCGCGCGGCGAATGATGTCGACCGAGAACTTTGAAGAGATGTGCTGCAGATGAATGTGCGCGCCGGTGTATTCGGACAGGATGACGTTGCGGGCGACAATCAGATCCTCGGCGGCATTCGGCCAGCCGCGGAGACCCAGGCGAGTCGACATCACGCCCTCGTTCATCACCGCGCCCTGCGTCATCGAGTGGTCCTGACAATGATCCATTACGGGCAGATCGAACATCTTCGCGTATTCAACGGCGCGACGCATGAGGTCGTTCGACTGCACGCAGTCGCCGTCGTCGGTAATGGCCACGACGCCGGCGCGCTTGAGCGAACCGATCGGAGCGAGCGCCTGACCCTTCATCCCGACGGTGATGCAGCCGGTGGGGTAGACCCGCACGACGGCATCGCGGGAGATGACGTCTTTCATCAACTGGATGGTCCCGGAGTTGTCGGCCACGGGCGACGTGTTGGGCATCATCACGACGGTGGTGAAACCGCCGGCGGCCGCCGCGCGCGAGCCGGTGCCGATCGTCTCCTTGTGGGCTTGGCCGGGTTCGCGGAAGTGAACGTGGATATCAACGAGACCGGGACAGGCGACGAGGCCGCGTGCATCGATTTTCTTCGCCCGCTTTTTCGCGGCAGCGGAAAGCGACGGGACGATCTTGCCATCGGCGACAAAGAGGTCGCCCAGCGCGTCGCGTTTGGCGGCGGGGTCGATGACGCGGGCGTTTTTGATCCAGAGAGTCGCCATGGGCTAAAGCTCCAACATCCAAGCACCAAGCTCCAATGAAGCATCAAGCTTCAAATCGGAGAAATGGGTGCCGGTTAGTTTGGTTGATTCGGTCATTGAAGTTTCTCTGGAGCCTGGAGGTTGGTGCTTGGAGCTTTTCTCATTCCACCGGCGTCACCAGTTGCGGCTGGCCGCCGGCGCACAGGTAGAGGACGGCCATGCGGACCGCGATGCCGTTGGTGACCTGCTCAAGGATCACGCTGCGATCGCCATCGGCGAGCTCGCTGTCGATTTCCACGCCGCGGTTGATCGGGCCGGGATGCATGATGATCGCCTTCGGATTAAGCCAGGACGCCCGCGTCTTGTTGAGGCCGAACATGCTGGTGTATTCGCCGAGGGAAGGGAACAGGCCGGCGGCCTGGCGTTCGTGTTGAATCCGCAAAAGCATGACAACTTCCGCATCGGCGAGGGCGCCGCGCAGATCGTGAGAGACGCTCACGCCCATTTCGGTGAACCACTCGGGCACGAGGGTGGCGGGACCGACGAGAGTGACGGCGGCGCCCATCTTGGTGAGGGCGTGGATATTCGAGCGAGCTACGCGGCTGAAAAGAATATCACCGAGGATGACAACCTTGCGGCCCTTGAGGGAGCCGAGGTGCTCGACCATGGTAAACGTGTCGAGGAGCCCTTGCGTCGGGTGCTCGTGCGCGCCATCGCCGGCGTTGATCACCGGGATATCGAGGATGCGCGAGAGGTAGAGCGGTGACCCCGCGGCGGCGTGGCGGATCACAATCATGTCAGCCTGCAGTGCCTGGATATTTTCCGCGGTGTCGCGCAACGTCTCACCCTTTGAAGTGCTGCTGGAGGCGCCGTCGAGCGAGATCACGTCGGCGCTCAGGCGCTTTGCCGCCATGTCGAAGGCCATGCGCGTGCGCGTGCTGGGTTCGAGGAAGAGGTTGACGATCGTCTTGCCGCGGAGCGCGGGGACTTTCTTTACGCTGCGCTTGAGCGTGCGCTTGAAGGCGACAGCGGTGGCGTGAATTTGCTCAATCTCCTTAAGCGAGAGCTCTTCGACGGTGAGCAGGTGGCGGCGAGTCCAGGGCATGAAGGGAAGTCTGAAAGTTAGAGGGCGGAGTGCCGAACCGCCGCAGGTGTCGGCTCGATCGAAATCGAATCGCGCTTGGGATTTTTCTGATCGAGCGTGACGACGACCTTTTCCGCCCCGGCGGGATCCAGGACAATACCCGTGTAGTCGGCGGCCATCGGCAGGCGGCGACCACCGCGGTCGACGAGCACGGCGAGTTCGACCTTGGTGGGACGGCCGTGATCGAAGAGTTCGTCGAGCGCGGCTTTGACCGTGCGGCCCGAAAAGAGCACGTCGTCAACGAGCACGATCGTGGCGCGATCGACGTCCGCGGGAATTTGCGTGGGGGCGAATTCCTTCGGAATCGGGTGCCGGCCAATGTCGTCGCGATGGAATGAAATATCGACGGTGCCGGCGCGCGCGCCGAGTTTTTGCGCGAGGCGCCGGGCTAGCTCGACGCCACCGTTCGCAACGCCGAGGAGGATGAGTTTCGTCGCGTCGCGGTGGCGACCGGAAATGGCAACGGCCAGCCGCTCAATCGCAGCCTGAATCTCCCCCGGACCAATCGTCTTTGTGGTGGCCACCGCGGTCGGTTGTGACGGCTGCAGTTGGCCGAGGGAAGGTTTTTTTGGAAAGGCGGTTGGTCGCTCGGACGCCGCGTTGCACCTCAGGCAAAAAGCGAACGCGCAGTGTAACCTATTAGGTTACACTGTCGGGCACCGCTGCGAGGGAGGAAGCCGTAGAGTGTCACCTAATAGGTGACACTCTGACCGGGGTCTTTATCGAACCACAAAATCCCGGTGACGGTAACGCTGAGCATGAATACGGCCCTGCGAGGTGCGCCGAAACGGAAACATAAAACCCCCGGCGCCTTGCGGCACCGGGGGTCCGCTTCAGTTCTCGGCCTTCTCTGGCTGACCTGCGGCCGAAATTTTATTTATGTGTGATGCGCGGCGGGCAAAGCGTGTTGGGGTCAACACGCTCCACCCTCGATCAGGGCACTTCGTAAATTTCGACGAGCGCTTCGCCGCTGGTCGTGCCGCTTCCGGCGGTGATTTGCATCGTGTAGCTGCCGGGATCGAGGAGGGCGAGGGTCGAGGCGTCGGCGGAGCCGCCGTCGAGGGCGAAGGCACCAACGAACTCGCGGGCGGTGAGCATCTCGCCTACAAAGTCAGCGCCGTTCCAATCGTTGTTGGCGAGGACGGTGCGCTGATTGCTGTCGAAGATCTCGAGCTTCGGATCGGCGATGGTGTTGTTCACCCCGAACGCCGCGAGTTGCGGGCCGATGCCGCGGGTGAGCAGCGTGCGCTTGCCTTGGCCGGCGATGTTGAGGCCGAGGATGAGCGTGCTGTCACCGGAGCCGGTGGGGCCGCGCACGGAAACGTTGGTGAACTTGCTCGCGCCGGTGACGTTGCCCGCGTCGTAGACTTCGAAGAGCACGATGCCGCCTTGGTTCGTGTTGCTGAAGACGTGAATCGAATAGCCCTTGCCGGCATCCAGTTCGAAGACCGCGGCGGCGTCGCGACTGTTCGCAGGTAAGCCGAAGGCGCCCACCGCGGAGAACACGGCCGCGGTGCCGGCGGCCCAATCGTTATTCTCCGCGATCTTGGTGCTGCCGTCGTAAACTTCGAATTTCGGGTCGGCCATCGTGCCGCCCACACCGAACGCGGCGAGACCGGGGCCGACCGCCCGGATCAACACGCGTTTCTTGCCGGTGCCCGAAATATACAGCGCGGGGATGACCTTGTCGCTGCCGCCAATGGCGATGCGCCCGGAGAGATTGCCCAGGCGGGACGCGTCGGGATTAAGCGTCACGGCGGCAGCGGTCGTGGTGACGGTGGAACCGCCACCAGTGAGTCGCACGGAATACTGACCGGCATCGTTGGCGCTCGCATTTTGGCGCAGCAGGATCGCGCCGGTTTCGCCGGCGAGCACGTTGCCGTTACGCAGCCATTGATAGGTGATCCCGTTCCCGACGGCGGAGGTGGCAAGGGCGAAGGTGCCGCCCGGCGAAACCACTTTGTCGAACGGCTGGAGCACGATCTGCGGCGCCGCGGCCGTGGCGGGCACGGTAAGCGCGCCGGCGGTAAACGTCTGCGTGCCGCCGGGGCTGGTGACGCGGACGGTGTAGGTGCCCGCAGCAGCGGCGGTGACCGTATCCAGAATGTAAGGATTGGCCGTCGCACCGGCGATTGCGGTGCCGTTGCGGAACCACTGATAGGTGAAGGGGCCCGTGCCGGTCACGGTGATCGGCAACACGAGGCGGCCGCCGAGCACGACGTTGAGCGCCGCGGCGCGGAAGTCCGCTGGTAGCGCAGGGGCGGTGGCGGCTGCAGCGGTCGTGAACGCGGTGCCAGCTGAGCCCGCGAAAGAAAAGCTGCCACCCCAGCCGCCCCAGGAGGAGCTCGTGACGCCATTGCGCGTGCTGGCGGGATAGCCGGACTGGCCGGAGAGGATGGTGACCGTGACGGTCTTGGTCTCGCCGACGGCGATAACGCCAGCGTGCACCGCGGCGCGGGCGACGGACGAGTCATCGGTGTAAATGTCGGTGCCCCAGACGTTGCCGGAGCCGGCGC
>JANPIT010000032.1:0-1848 GCA_031425115.1 Opitutaceae bacterium
TTCCGCGCCGCCCTGGGCCGAGTCGAACAAGACCAATAAGAGCTACAATCTCGGTATCAACGGCGCCATTCGCCCGTGGCTGAATGCTTACTATAGTTTCTCCAGCACGTATAACACGCCCCTCGTCAACGCCAACGACCCGCTCGGCAATCCTCCCGCGACCTCCAGCGGTGTCGGCCAGGAAATCGGGCTCAAGTTCGGCGACGAGCGCGGCCGCATCTCCGGCTCCATTCAGTATTACACCACTAACTCCAAAGATGAGATGATCAACGCCGGCACCGGCGTGCGTGACCTGGTCAACCCGACCGGCCTCAACGGCGCGCACGACGGCCCTGCCGGTTTCAAGAACCAATGGGTCAACCTCGACCGCACCACGCGCGGTATCGAAGTTATCCTTACGGCCAATCCCACCCGCAACTGGAAGGTCCGCCTCGCCGCCACCACCTCCGACGGCCGGAACCTCACCGACAAAAAATATCCGCTCCTTTGGAACGACGATTTTCACGTGCGCAACGGCGCGGTCACCTACCAGAACGGTGCGCCCGTCCTCGTGCCCACCACGCCGACGGTCATAACGCCCACCATCACCACGCTCAATCGCCAGGTCGACCCCGCCGCCCTCCAGGCCCAGACCGGCGGCACGTGGGAGCCGCTCACTCTCGCGATGATGAACGATCGCACAAACCCCTACTGGGCCACGCCGGCCGACGACAACGGCCGCATTCAGACGAGCAACCTCCGTCGGGTCCTCCAATTTTTCGTCGGCGCCAACGGCAGCGCTCTCACCGGCAAAACCGGCCGCGCCACCGCTGACATCCCCTACGCTTGGACCGATCCCAACGGGACCAAAGGTGAGACCGTCGTCGCCAAAAAAGGCGAGAACACCGTGGGCTACGCTCAATACGTCTTCTCGATGACCAACAGCTACAGCTTCACCGGCGACAATTTCCTGAAGGGAATCAGCGTCGGCGGCACGGTCGGCCTCGGCCTGAAGAACCGCACGTTTTACTACAACACCCCCGGCGGCGGCCGTGAACTCTTCAGTTCACCCGACACCTGGCAGGCGAACACCTTCGTCTCCTACCGCCGCAAACTCGGCAAACGCTTCGGCTTCTCCAGCCAGGTAAACGTCACGAACGTTTTCAACCACTACGTCTTCGGCACGCTCCCCAACAACGGCTCCGGCTACACGAACCCCGCCAACCTCGGCGTCAGCTTCTACGGCCAAGCCCGCCTGTATGGATGGACGAACACGCTGACCTTCTGAGCTTCGTGCGCGCTGACGATCCTGACGCCTCCTCCGGACCATGTGGAAATCAGGTTATCAGGACAATTGCCGTTTATGGATTTGATGTCGCGCGGTCATGCGGTCTTTTCCTGCTTTCCCGCTTTCCACATTCTCCGTCTTCTTTCTTTCATGATTCGAAAAGCCTTCGTGATGAGCGTGGACGCGGGCGCCGAGGCGGAATACGCCCGGCGGCACCAACCGATTTGGACCGAACTCGCCGACGTGCTAAAGGCGCACGGCGTGCACAACTATTCCATTTTTCTGCACGAGGAGACGCGGCAGTTGTTCGCCTACGCCGAGCTCGAAGACGAGGCGCGTTGGGCGGCGATCGCGCAAACTGAGGTCTGCCAGCGGTGGTGGAAACACATGGGCGACGTCATGCCCAGCAACGCCGACCACAGCCCGGTTTCTCGCGGGCTCAAGGAAGTGTTTCACCTGGAGTAGGGCTTGGCACTTTGTGGAGGTAGGGAGAGGCGTCCTCGCCGAGCCGTCGCGGAAAAAGCGAACGACGGCGATGCGATGTTCGCTAGCAAACCGCGCGACGGCTCACCCGGAGGGTT
>JANPIT010000033.1:0-14857 GCA_031425115.1 Opitutaceae bacterium
TGCGCGATGCCGGCGATGGCGGACGAGCCGTGGTCCTCGGTGGTGATGGCGGGCGCGACGCCGTGGCCGTCGTGCTCTTTGTTGATGCCCTCGTAGTAGCCGCCGGGCACGAGGAGATAGACGGGTTTCGAGTGCGAGTCGGCGGTGTAGAGCTCGCCGCGCGGATCGAAGGCGAGGCCAAAGGGATTGGTCTGGCCGTGGGCGACGAGCTCGAAGCGCGATCCGTCCGGGAGAAATCGATACGTGTTGCCGCTGGTGAGCTTCGTGATGCGTCCGGTGCGGTCCCTGACCTCGCTGACGTTGGCGAAGCCATGCGTGCCGTAGACCCAGCCGTCGAACCACTGCCAATAACTCGAGGACATGCCGTGCGTGTCCTTGAAGCCAAAGCCGTCGTAGAGTTTTTCGCGCAGGTCGGCGCGGCCGTCGCCGTCGGTGTCGGTGAGCCGCCAGATGGCGGGGATAGAGTAGACGAGCGCGCTGTCACCTTTGGCGCCGGGCGCGCGCGGAAGAGGCAGGACGCCGACGGGGATGTTGAGGCCGTCGGCAAACGTAATGCTTTTCCGAGCACGGCCGGTGGTCGGGTCGAAATCGGAAAGGATGCGCACGGTATCGAGACCGTGTTCGGGCGGCTCGGGCGGAGTGGAGGCCGCGCGAAAGGCGAGGGCGGTGTCGCTCCATTGCTGTTCAAATGTGGCGATGGGCTGGCCGAGGGCGTCGCGTTTCGCGGGCCAGGGGTAGAGCTGGGACCCGGTGACCCAGAGGCGGCCCGCGGCGTCGAACGCGAGGTTGAGCGGTTTTTGGATTTCGGGTTCGGCAGCGATGAGCTGCACGGCGAAACCGGGCGGGACGTGGAAGAGCGCTTGCTCATCGGCAGGCGAGCGCAGCTTGGTGTCGAACGCATCGCCGCGCTGGGCGGTGAGTGGAGGAGCGAGGGATAACAGCGCAGCGCAAACGATCGCTGCCAGGCATCGTGACGGGGGTGCGAGCATTGCGAATGTGGATGAGGTAACGGATCAGTCGCGAACCAGCGCCTTCAAGAGCTCGCGCAGACTGAGGCGCGGGGATTTGCAGAGTCATGACCGAGCGGTGGATCGTTCGATCGATGTTTCAGCCGCGCTTCGTATTCTTTGATTACCTCCATGAGCTTCGCTCCATCCCATTCGCGACCGAGATAACTCTCATCTTCGACCACATCGAAAACCGCGTAGATAACCCCCGCAGCCCTCCCTGGATAATCTTTCCGTCGTAGCTCCTCCTCTGCGAAAACGCGATACTTCGCGCATGTGCCGGTAGACGTCGCGATCGCCTGCTGCTCGCCGGGGTGACCACAAGGCCTTTCCGAGAGAAAGGTCGCCGGTGTTCCTATCCGGACGATTTTTGACATGGGTCTTTTCAACTCAAAATCGAGGAATCTTTTGCAGGGTTATGCTTGGGGAATGAGTTCCAGATCGGGCTTAGCGGAGGCGCTGTGTTTGCGCCGCGGCGCGTTGCTGGGATGGCGACTAGTTGTCGGCATACGACGACGAACTGTTTTGCGCCGGAGCGCCCGGGGCCGCGCCCGCTTCGGCGCTCATGGGTTCGATGGGACGATCATTCACGCGCGGATAACGAGTCAGGAGCACGTGGATGGGAAGGACGATTCTTGCGGTTTCCGGGGCGTGAACTTCCCAGCTCCTGCTCGATCTCCTCCACTGTGGGCAAACTGCTTTGCAGTTTTTTGGGCAGCGAATCGACCAGCCGGGTGCGCCATGCGGCAACACCGATTGGTTTCTTCACGTCGCGCAAGGCATACTCGACCTTGAGGCGGTTGTGCTCCTTGCAGAGCAGCAGCCCCAGCGTTGGCTGGTCGTCACGGTGGCGCATTTGATCGTCCACCGCCGAGAGATAAAAATTCATTTTGCCGGTGAACTCCGGCTTGAAGGCCTCAACCTTGAGGTCAATCACCACGTAACACCGCAGTTTCAGGTGGTAGAAGAGCAGGTCGAGATAGTAGTCGTCGCCCGAGATTTCCAAATGCACCTGCCGGCCGACGAAAGCGAAACCGGTGCCGAGGGCCACGAGGAATTTCTGGATGTGATCGATGAGACCTTGTTCCAGCTCTCGTTCGCGCGCTGCTGAATCGAGCGTAAGGAAATCGAAGATGTAAGGATCCTTCAGGGTCTGCTGCGCAAGGTCAGATTGAAGCGGTGCTAGCGCGGCGGCGAAATTGCTCACGGCTTTGCCGGCCCGGGCATGGGCGCGGTGCTCGATTTGCAGCGCGAGGATCGAGCGGCTCCAACCGTGCTGAACGGCCGCGCGCGCATACCAGAGGCGTGCCTCGCGCGACTTGAGCTTGTGCAGCAGCACGAGGTGGTGCCCCCAGGGCAGCGAAGCCAGCGGTTCGGCCGGGCCGGGGGTCAATAGTCCAACAGGCTGTTGGACTATTGCGTGCTTGCGCGGCCTGCGGGCTGCGGTCGCCAATAGTCCAACAGCCTGTTGGACTATTGGCGTTTCCGCCCACGCGGCGACGAACGCCCGCATGTTGAGGAAATTTGTCCGGGAGAAACCGGCCATTTCAGGAAATTCCGATTTAAGATCCGCGGCCAGACGCTCGATCACTTTCGTGCCCCAGCCTTCTTTCTGTTGATGGTGGAGAATGGTCAGGCCGATGTCCCAGTAGAGCGAAATCAATTCACGATTCACGCGCGTGGCTGCCTTGAGCTGGGCCGAGCGCACGCGATCCTTCACGGACGCGAGCCACGCTGCGTAGTCGGAGGGCAGGCGCGACGCGGCGGGTTTCTTCGACATCGTGCGAGTTTCTGATGCGCAGCCTGCCGCTTGCCAACGATGTTATTCCGCCGGTGCGACGATGTAAGAATACCGATCGATTGAAAAACCGCTGTCCAACGTGCACGGCGAGCGGCAGGCTCGCCCGTCATGCGCATCGCCGTTTTCTCCGACACGCACGACCGATATCCGGCGAGCCTGCCGCGGAAGCTGCGGGGCGCGGATGAGATCTGGCACCTGGGCGACGTGTGCTCGCCGACGACGCTGGTGGAGTTCGAGCAGCTCGGACCGCCGCTGCGCGTGGTGGCGGGCAATTGCGACGCACATCCGTGGCCGCTCACGTTGGACCTCGAGCGCGAAGGACTGCGCTTCCACCTCGAGCACATTCCGCCGCGCGTGGCGCCCAAAGGGGTCGAATTTTTTCTACACGGGCACACTCACGTGCCGCGCGATGAAATCGATCCCAGCGGCGTGCGCTGGCTCAATCCGGGCTGCATCACCCGGCCGAATCGCGGCGCGCCGCCGAGCTTCGCGTGGCTGACACTGCAACGCGGCAAGCCGTTGCGTTGGGAACTTGTTCGGGCGTGATCCCGGTGAGAGTGGAGAGCGGAGCGTGCGGGCCCGGATGCAAACTCCCTAAACTGATTCGTGACGGGTTGAATTTCTCTCAATGAGGCTCTGAACAACCAATGTGGAACTCAGAAACTCAGGAAAGGAACCCGAGCCCAGGGAAGAAGCGCCGTCGGGGTGTTTTTTTTCTGATTTCCTGAGTTCCACATTTGGCTGTCTGTATTTTTCGGAGGTTCCTTAACTCTCAACTCACGTGAATCCGAAACTCTGGCCGAATCTCCTCAGCGGCACCCGCATCGCGCTGATGCCGGCGGTGCTGACCTCGGCCATTGCCGGATCGCGGTCGTGGTTCATCATCTTGCTCACGGCGGGGCTGGCGACGGATGCGCTCGATGGATTTCTCGCGCGGCGGCTCCACGCGTTCACCGACTTCGGGCGAAAACTGGATAGCGCGGCGGACTACCTGACGATGGTCACGGGCATCGCCGGCATCGCTCTGCTGTGGCCGGAGATCATGCGACGGGAATTGCCGTGGGTGGTCGCGGGGCTCGCGGCCTTTCTGGCGGTGGTGGTCTACGGCTTCGTGCGACTGGGGCGGGCGCCGTGTTATCACACGTGGGCCTCCAAGGTGGGCGTGGTGGCGTGTGCGTTTTCGTTGGTGCCGTTGCTAGCGGAGTGGACGGTGGTGCCGTTTCATGCCGCGATGATCTTTCTAATCGTGGCGGGAGTGGAGGAGATGGTCATCGCATTGCTGGTGCCGGCGCACACGGGCGAAATGCCCAGCGCCTGGCATGCGTGGCGGCTGCGGCGCGAGAGCATGGCGCTGCTGCGGACGCGGCGTTGAAAGATTATTCGCGTTGCCGGAATGGCAACAATGGGGAGGCTTCGAGATCGACGGTTGCTTTTGGGTCAACCCCTTTGGCAACCGTCAGAACTTTTGCTCGGTGCCCACCGGAGAGCGGTCGCTTCGAGCGGATGTTGGCGTAACGTAAGCTGATCTAGCGGTGATCCAAGCGCGTTGAAAGTCCCTGTCTGCCCTTAATCCTACCCCCTATGAAAATGCGTTCTCTTCGGTTCGCGACCGTGTTGCGTGCCTGCTGCTCGGCTTTTCGGCCAGGCCCATTCGTTGCCGGTGCCGTGATGACCCTGCTGCTCGGCGCCACCCCGAGCTTTGGCCAGAACAACACCACCGGCGCGCTCTCGGGCCAAGTGAAGCCGGGATCGACCGTAACGGCGGTGCACGCGGAAAAGGGCGTGACGCGCACGGCCGTGGCCGGCGCGGAGGGCAGCTACCGGATTCCCGCGCTGGTGCCCGGTGGCTACAAGGTGACGTTCACGGACGCGAGCGGCGCGCCGCGGACGCGCGAGGTCGAGGTGACGATTAATTCCACGACGGCAGTGGGCGAGATCGGCGCGGCGGCGAGCGGCACGGGCTCGGTGATGACGCTGGGCGAGTTCGTGGTCAGCGGGACATCGGTGAACCCCGTGGATTTTTCGAACACGACGAACGTATCCATTTATACGGACAAGATGCTCGAGTCCCTGCCGGTGGGGCGGTCGACGACGGAGGTCGCGCTGCTGGCGCCGGGCACGATGGAGGGCGACGTGGCGTTTGGCAGCCTGGCCTCGATCGGCGGCGCGTCGGTGGCTGAGAACGCGTATTTCATCAACGGGTTCAATGTGAGCAGCTTTTTCCGTGGGCTGAGCCCGTCGCTCATCCCGTTCGAATTCTACAATCAATTCGAAGTGAATACAGGCGCGTATTCGGCCGAGTTCGGGCGCTCGACGGGCGGCGTGATCAACGCGACGACCAAGAGCGGATCGAACCAGCTGCGATTCGTGGCGAACGCGGTATACTGGCCGGACGCGTTGCGGGAGAACCGGCCGGACGTCTACTCGACGAACGCGGCCGGGGTGACGGTGCCGTATTCGATCAACTCGCGCCGCTATCTCGAGCGCTATGAGGCGAACGCGTCGCTGAGCGGACCGATCCTGAAGAACAAGCTGTTTGTTTACGGCCTGTATCAATGGCGCAGTAGCACGGACAAGGACATCTTTTCGGCGGGCAGCCGGTATAATCGTGAGACGAGCAAGGATCCACTCTGGGCGGTGAAGGTGGATTATTTTCCCTTCAAGAACCACCACCTCGAATACACGGGGATCAACAACTCACGGCGGACCAACACGACGCAGTGGACCTATTTGCTGGCCACGGACCAGCGCACGGGCGGGCCGGCGCGCTCCTTCGACGACGCCGGCGGCAAGACGCACATCGCGCGCTATACGGGGACGTTTTTCGAGCGGCTGACGCTCTCGGCGCTGGCGGGCAAGGGTGAGGCGAACCGCTCGGCGCACAGCACGCTCGACCATGTGTCGCGCGTCGACGACATCCGCGCCGGCGGCGCGGCGGTGCGACTGGCAGGCGGGCCGAATCTCACGGTGGTCGATGCCATGGAGACGCGCGAAGCGATCCGTTTCGACGGCGAGTATGCGTTTGCGCTGAAGGGCACGCACCGGTTGCGGGCGGGCTTCGATCGTGAGGAAAACACGACGGACCAGCGCGGCGAATATGGTGGCGGCGCTTTCTACCGCTACGAGACGGTGGTGCCGGGCGCGACGCTGCAGGGCGGCACGGTGCCGGCGGGCGTGACGCAGGTGGCACGGCGGCAGATCTTCCGGAACGGCGGTTCGTTCAAGGTCGATTCCACGGCGTGGTATGTGGAGGACAACTGGACGACGTGGCGGAACCGGCTGGTGCTGCGGGCGGGGTTGCGCAGCGAGTCATTCGAGAATTTCGACAAGGAGCAGAAGCCGTTCATCGCGATCGACAATCAGTTGGCGCCGCGGCTCGGGGCTTCGTTCGACCTGTTCGGCAATCAGAAGACGAAGGTGTTCGCGAACTATGGGCGGTATCATCTGCCGGTCGCGTCGAACGTGAATGTCAGCCAGGCGGGGGCGGAGTTTTTGTCGACGGAGTATTTCGCGCTGACGTCGGTCGGCGCAGACTTCCAGCCGACGCTCGGCGCGAAGATTGGCGACACCGCGCAGACGCAAGCGGGCATCGTGCGCGATCAGCGCGAGATCACCGACATGAACATCAAGCCAATGTATCAGGACGAGTGGGCGGTGGGCGTGCAGCATGCGATCAACCGGAAATACAAGGTGGGCGTGCGCGGCATCGCGCGAGACTTCGGCTACGCGATCGACGATATGATCGTAAACCACGCGCTGGTGACCTGGGCGCGGGCCAACGGGTATCCGGGCTATAACTACGCCGGGCCCGGCACGCGCGCCTATGTGCTGGGGAATGCGGGGCGGCCGATCACGATGATGTGGGATTTCAACCGGGACGGCCGGCTGGACCCCGCGACGGAGCGGGCGCAGCTGACTGCGGAGATGCTCGGCTACCCGAAGGCGGAGCGGAAATATTTTGCGATGGAGTTCACGGCGGAGAAGGCCATGGACGAAAAGTGGGGCGCGCAATTCTCCTACACCTGGGCGCACTCGTATGGCAACTACGAGGGGCTGGTGCACTCGGACTCGAACCAGGCGTCGGCTGGGCTGACGCGGCTGTTCGACACGCCTTCGCTGGCGCGCAACACGTATGGTGACCTGCCGAACGACAAGCGGCATCAGTTCAAGCTGCTCGGTAGCTATGTGCTAACAAAGGAGCTTTCGCTCGGGACAAACGTGCAGCTTTTTTCAGGGCGGCCGAAGAATCAATTGGGCCTCTTCAGTGATCCGCTGCCGTTGAACGCGACGACGCTGCTGGGCACGCAGTATGGTCCGTATTACCTCCTCGTGCCGCGCGGTTCGGCGGGGCGGACGCCGTGGCAGTTCCGGCAGGACCTCACGCTTAACTACCGGCCGAAGTGGGTGTCCGGCCGCCGGCTTTCGTTGTCCGCGACGGTGTTCAACGTCCTCAATCGCATCACTCCGACGGAGCAGGTCGAGTTTCGCCAACTGAGCTCGGGCGCGCCGGATCTCACCTACGGCGTGACGAATGCGCACATGACCCCGCGGAATGTGCGGTTCATGGCGCGGTTCGAGTATTGAGGCAGCGGGAGTGCGGCGCACCGCGTAGCACTCCTTGAGGCGGGGCTTGCGGCGCGGCCTAAGGCGTGGTCGTGTCGGAGCACCCCGCTTCCCATGGCGCTTACCCGACGAGAAATGCTGCGGACGACCGGCTTGATGGCGAGCGGCGCCGTGCTGACGGCCGAGGGTGGCGCGCAGAGCCCGGGCGGTGGCGGGGGCGCAGCGGTGGTGCCGGCGTTCGGGAGCGAGAATGCGCCGGTGGATGTTTTCGATTATGCGAATCTGGCGCCGGCCAAGATGACGAAGGTCGGCTGGGAATACATCAGCGGCGGCGCGGCCGATGAGCTGACGCTCCGCTGGAATCGCGAGTCCTACGATCGCATCCGCCTCAAGCCACGCATCCTCGTCGACGTTTCCAAAATCGATACGCGCGTGACGCTCTTCGGCCAGGAGCTGGCATTCCCCATTCTGCTGGCGCCCACCGCGTATCATAAACTCTCACACGTCGATGGCGAGCTGGCGACGGCGCGCGGTGCGGCGGCGGCCAATGCCACCTTCATCCTGAGCACGTCGGCCACGACGAGTATTGAAGACGTGGCAGCGGCGACGACGAAGCCGCTGTGGTTCCAGCTTTACGTGCAGCCTGATCGCGAATTCACGCGCGAACTGGTGCGGCGTGCCGAGACGGCGGGTTATCAGGCGCTGGTGGTGACGGTCGACTCTCCGGTGCTCGGGGCGCGTTATCGCGAAACGCGGAGCAAGTTCGCGCTTCCGGCCGGCGCGGAGCGCGCGAATCTAAAAGGACTCAAGACGGCCACGGGCAGCCACCGCGCCACGGAAGGCTCGATCTACAGCGCGCTGCTCGATCCGCGGCTGACGTGGAAGGAAATCGAGTGGCTGCGCTCGATCACGAAACTACCGATGATTTTGAAAGGCGTGCTGAATCCGGACGACGCGGAACGCGGTGTGGACGCGGGCGCGGCCGGGATCATCGTTTCGAATCACGGTGGGAGGAATCTTGATACGCTGCCGGCGACGATCGATGCGCTGCCGGAGGTGGCGGCGAAGGTTGCAGGACGGGTGCCGGTGTTGGTCGACGGTGGCATCCGTCGCGGCACGGATGTGCTCAAGGCGATCGCGCTGGGGGCGTCCGCCACGCTGATCGGGCGCGCTTATTTGTTCGGACTCGCCGTCGACGGCGCAGCTGGCGTGACGCACGTCGTCAACATCCTCCGCCGCGAGTTCGAGATGGCGATGGCGTTGACCGGGCGGACCTCGGTGAGGGCGATCGATCCGTCGGTGATTTGGAAGTGATCGCCGGACGCATGGAAACCACTGATGAGTTTCAGCAATGGCTGAAACTTTCTGAAGAGCTTCGGCTAATCGCCTGCGCAATAGGTTTAGGGCCCGCTCATCGCGGGCTGCTTGTCCCTGCCTTACGGTGGAGTTGACGCAGGTGCGTGGAGCCGGCACTTCGGAGGCGGGATGAACGACGACGGGCAGCAAAGTCTATTCGGGCTTTTCACGCCAGAGGCCGGGGTGCACCGCGTGCCCCCGACCGCGCCGCGCCCGGCACCGGCGGTGCAGGGAGAAATCGTGTTTGAGCGGAGCCCGCGGGCGCGCAACTACCGTCTCACGCTGCGGCGCGACGGCACGGCGGTGGCGACGATTCCGGTGCGGGGCTCGGAGCGCGAGGCGATGCGCTTCGTCGAAGAGCATCGTGACTGGCTCGCGCGCGCGCGCGAACGGCAGCGCAAGCGGCCGCGGGCGGCGGAAGTGTGGACGATCGGCACGCGGATTTTGTGGCGCGGCGAATTGACCGAAGTGCGCGTGGCGGCGACGGGCGATTCCTCATCTGCCGCGGGACAGGGAGGCCGCGCCAAAGTGTGTTTGGCGGCAGACGTGTTTCAGGTGGCGCGGCTCGAAGGGGATTTGCGTCCGACGCTCGAGGCGCATTTCGCGCGCCGGGCGAAAGTGGAGCTGCCCGGCCGCACGTGGGAACTGGCGGCGATGACCCGCGTGGAGGTAAAGTTTGTGACGGTGCGCAACCAGCGTTCGCGGTGGGGGTCCTGCTCGGCGAACGGCACCATTTCGCTGAACTGGCGGCTGGTGCAGACGCCGGACTTCGTGCGCGACTATATCGTTTACCACGAGCTGATGCACCTCCGTGAGATGAACCACTCCGACCGTTTTTGGGCGCGGGTGGAGGAAGTGTGTCCGGGCTGGCGCGAAGCCGAGCACTGGATCAAGCGCAACGGCGCGCTCGTCGGACTGTGATTCGGGAAGCCCTGAACAAACCAAATGTGGAAATCAGGAACTCAGGAAAAGACCGATGACCGCCCAAAAAACCAATGCCCGCGCGGGCGTTGTTCCTGATTTCCTGGGTTCCACATTCTCCGGCGGTATTTTTCGGAGATACCTAAATCCAAAAACCAGAAACGAATCCTTCCGATTCCTGGATTCTTGGCTTCTGAATTTGATCGATTGATCCGTCACCGCCAGTCGAGCAACTCGACTTCGAAAATCAGGGTGGCTTTGGGCGGGATGCTGCCGCCGGGGCGGCCTTTCTCGCCGTATGCCAGCCAGTGCGGGATGATCAGCGTGCGTTTCTCGCCTTTTTTCATGGTGAGAAATGCCTCGTCCCATCCGCGAATCACGGCGCCAGCGCCCACGCGAAACGTGATGGGCGCGCCTTTGCGGAACGAGCTGTCGAACATCGTGCCGTCGAGCAGCCGCCCCTCGTAGTGAGCGATGACTTCGTCGCCGATGGTGGGAGTGGCAACGCCATTGCCGGGCGCGCGGACGACGTAGCGGAGGCCGGAGGGCTGTTTGCGGGCCGTGCCGAAGCGCTCGTTGAGTTCGGCTTCGTCGGCCGCGCTCCATTGCGGTTGCTGCCGGTCGAGCGCTTCGCGCATCGCGCTGTTGATCGGGCGGCCCGGATTTTTGCGGGCGAGAATGCCGGAGCGGGTGACAAGGGCGGCGGTGCCGAGGAGCGCGGCCAGAAGGAGCAGGTAGAAGAAACTGCGCATGGAGATGAGGAGCGATTACGGGTTAGTGGCGGTGTTGGCAATGCCGCGCCGCGCCAGCGCGGGCGCGCGCGGCGCAAATTCGCTGTCGCGTGCGAGGACGACGGCGGCGCTATTTTTTCGCCAGCAACTCGAGCGCAGCGGCCGTCAACGCGGTGACGCCAGTCTTGATCGTGGGCTCCGGCACGGGCGCGAACTTGTTTGAATGCAACGAGGGCAGCGGCATCCCGCTGCGCTGACTCGCGGCGATTTTCTCCGGCGCGACGGTGCCGATGCGGAAGAGGCAGAGCGGGACTTTTTCGACGGTGCGCCCAAACTGGCTGAAGTCTTCGCCGCCCATTTCAGGCTCGATCGTCACGAGCTTGTCGGCGCCCAGCCAATCCGTGAGCGCACCGCGCACCCGTCGCGTGAGAGCGGGATCGTTGTAGGTGGCCGGCGTGCCCTCGTCCGCGACGGTCACCACCGGCATGCGATCGTCCGGGATGCCGGCGGCAATCGCCTCCCCGCGGCAGATTCGACGCACCGCCTCGATCGTGCGCGCGCGGACTTCGTCGGTGTAGGAGCGGAGCGTGAGCTGCAGTTTCACCTCATCGGGGATGATGTTGTGCTTCGTGCCGCCGTGAATGGAGCCGACCGTGACGACCGCAGGATCGACGGGCCGCGTCTCACGGCTGACGATGGTCTGTAACGCGACGACGATTCGCGCGGCGAGCACGACCGGATCTTTGGTGGTGTGCGGGTAGGCGCCGTGGCCCCCGATGCCGCGCACGGTGATGTCGACCATGTCGACGTTCGCCATGGCGAAGCCCTCGATGGTGCCCACCGTGCCGTGGGGCAGCGTGGCGCTGTCGTGAATCGCGAGGGCGAAATCGGGTTTGGGGAAACGACGGTAAAGACCCTCGGCGAGCATCGCGCGCGCGCCGATGCCTCGCTCTTCCGCGGGCTGGCCGACGAGGACGAGGGTGCCGCTCCAGCGATTTTTCAACGCTACGAGCGCGCGCGCCGTGCCGGTGAGCACCGTCATGTGGATATCGTGGCCGCACGCGTGCATCGTCGCGACTTCGACGCCGGTGATATCGGTCGCGCGCGTTTTGCTCGCATAGGGCAGTCCGGTTTCTTCCTGCACGGGCAGGCCGTCGAGGTCCGTGCGCAGCAAGAGCGTGGGGCCGGCGCCGTTCTTCAAGACGCCGACGATGCCGTGGCCGCCAACTTTCTCGGTGACCTCAAAGCCGGCGTTGCGCAGCTCGGTCGCGAGGCGCGCCGCGGTTTTCTCCTCGAGGAGCGAAAGCTCGGGGTTCGCGTGGAAATGTTTGTAGAGTGCGTCGAGCGAAGCGTAGTCCGCGGCGAGGTGACTCGCGACGGATTCGCGGAGGCCGGCATCGGCGGCGAATGAGCCGGAGGCTAGGAAGGCGAGGGCGAGGGTGGGTCGGAGGATCATGGCTCGTCGAAGGAGAGGTGGTCGAGGCGATGCGAGTGATGGATGACGCGTGAAATGTGAACTTCGTCCTGCGTTAGCCGATAGAAGATGATGTAGCCGTCAGTAGTGAGGCAGCGCAGGCCGCGTTTCACGTCGTTGCGCGGATGGCCGAACTTCGGCTGGTCGATCAGCTTCTCACAACGCGCGTAGATGCGTTCGTAAACGGCTTCCGCATTGGCCGGACTTTCGGCGGAAATGTAGGCTAATAATTCCGCCAAGTCTGTTCGGCTGCGCGCGGAAAATAGCAGCCGGGACATGAGTCAGGCGCTGCGTTTCAACGCTGACCGTCCGCGCCGCTTGATCTCGTCAAAAAACTCGCGCAGTTCCGCTTTGGAATTGATCGCAGTGTAGCGGCCTTCGGCGATATCCCGCTCACCCTCCTCCACCGCTGCACGCAAGCGGGCGAGTTGCTCTTTGCGGACCGCTTTATCCATCGCAAACGTCTCCAACAAATCCGTGCGATGCTTCACCGGCAGCTTGCGCGCGGCGGCCTTGATCTCGGCGATGGTGGGCATGAGAAAAACGTAGCGGGCGTGGCGGTGATGACAAACGTGATTTCGCAGAACACCGCCCGCACTACTACTGCTTCTCGAGTTTGAGAATCAATCCATCGAGCAACGCGTCCGCTTGCAGCTTGATCCGCTGGCTCGGTGGAGGGAGCGGCTGGTTGGAGGCGGCGAGCGCGGACTTTTGCTTTTCGTAGGCCGCGTCGCCGGTGGCTTTCGTGGATTTCAGAAAGGCTTCCTTCACTTCGTGCATCGCACCGGTTTCCGTAAAGGACTTCGCGGTGCCGGTCTGGCCGACGAAGCGCGGCGTCAGTTCGTCGCCGATCCACACGCGCCAGTGATCATCCTCGGCAAAATACGCCGCGACTGCGCCGCGCTGCGCTGTGCCGTGTTCCGCGGCGAGTGCGCGCATGAAGGCCCCGGGTTGCGCGTCCTCCGCGGCCGTCGGTGCCTTGGCGAACATGCGCGCGACAATTTTGATACCGGTGACGCGCTCGAAGTTGGCGAGTTTGTAGTTAAAGTTCCTCGCGCGTGGCGGCTCGATGGGAAGAATCCCGGCGGGGTCGTCGAAATGCGCCCTCGGCCCGATCTCGCGGGCGCCAGTGTATTCTTTCGCGCGCGCCGAGAGGGTAGCGAAGGTGGCGGCGTCCGCGCGGAAGGCTTTCGCGGCGGTGCCGATGCGCAGGATTTTTATTGTGACGGCGTCGTTCTGTTTAATCTGCGGCAAGATTTCGAGGCCGCGCACGACCTGGCCGAAAACGCTGTGCAAATAATTCAGGCGATCCGTGGGCGCGAGGGTGACGAAAAACTCGCAGCTGTTGGTGTCGGGCCCGGCGTTGGCCATCGAGAGCACGCCGGTGGCGGAATGGCGCAGCCCTGGCACAAATTCGTCGGGGAAGCGGTGCGGGATCGTGGTTTTCTCGTCGTCGGTGTCCTTCAAGCCGGGATTGCCGCTTTGTATCACAAATCCGGGGACGACCCGATACCAAGTGAGGCCGGTGTAGAACGGCTTGCCTTCTTTAGGCGCGAGCGTGCCTTCGGCGAGACCGGTGAAGTTCGCGCACATCAGTGGGGCTTTTTGGAAATAGAGCTCGGCCGTGAACACGCCGCGCGGCGTCGTGAATTCGGCGTAAAGCCCGTCGCCGAGCGGCGGATTCGCGGCGGCGAGCGCCGACGAATGCCCCGCGAGCGACAGGGCAGTGAGGACGAGGGTGGAAATGACGGAGCGACGACGCAGATTCATTTGGGATCGGTTTGGTCGATGAGGCCGGAGACGATTTGCTCGGTCGCGTGGTAGATGCGGCTCTGCATTTGCCGCGCGGCCGCGTCGCTCGACGCCGGCGCGGCGTTGGACAGCGGTCGCGGTTCTACCGTGGGGATTGTGACCGTGGAAGGCGCGCCCGAGAGGAGCCAGCGGTTCTCATCGGCGAAGTAGCAGGCGAGCAGAGTGCCAGGCGCGCGATTGAGCTTCCCCGCGAGCGCGTCGACGAATTGCTGCGCGGTTTGCTCGGCGGGCTCCGGCTTAAACGTATCGAGCAGCCGCACGTAAATGTGGCGGCCGGTGAAACGCGCGAGATTCGTCAGGCGGTTCTCCACGTATTTGGCCTGCCAGGGGGCGGGGCCAGTCGTCAGATTGGTGCGATCCTCGAAGTGAGGTGGCTGCCAGCGAGGTGCGCGCGCGAGCATCTCAGTGAAGGTGGCCTCGTCGGTGCGGAAGTTCTCCGCGGCGCGACCCCGGCGGATGATTTTGATCTGCATGGTGTCGTCCGGCTGCACCTGCGCCGGAATTTCCGTGCCGCGCACCACGCGGCCGAAGATCGCGTGCACAAAATCCAAATACCGCGCGG
Source organism: Opitutaceae bacterium (assembly GCA_031425115.1). Taxonomy (GTDB): domain Bacteria; phylum Verrucomicrobiota; class Verrucomicrobiia; order Opitutales; family Opitutaceae; genus ER46. Next base: position 14,228 of record JANPIT010000033.1, read on the forward strand.
GCCCGAGCGTGATGAAGAACTGCGAGCCGTTGGTATCGGGCCCGCTGTTCGCCATCGAGAGCGCGCCCGGGAGGTCGTGACGGAGGCCGCCGGCGAACTCATCGGGAAACGTGTAGCCGGGGCCGCCGCGGCCCGTGCCGGTGGGGTCGCCGCCTTGGATGACGAAGCTGGGCACCACGCGGTGGAACTTCAGGCCGTCGAAGTAGGGTTTGCGCGGCGCCGGGCCGAGCGTGCCCTCGGCGAGGCCGACAAAACTCGCGACCGTCAGTGGCATCTTGGTGAAATACAGCTCGCACACGATCAAACCGCGCGGGGTGGTGATCTCGGCGAACAGGCCGTCATCGGGGCCCGGCGGAGGCTCGGGTGGTGGCGGAGGCGGCACCGGAATCGGTGCCACGCAACCGGCGGCGAACAGGACGGCGAGCAGCAGAGGGAGCAGACGCTTCATCGGGCGCGACGCTGGGCGCCGGCGCAGATGGGCTCAATCAAACTCTGGCTGCGGGGACGAGTGCGTGAAACCGATGCACCGATCCGAACAGACTTGCTGCGCCCTTGCGTGGGCTCGCCAGAACGGGCGCAGCAAGTCTGCGCCCCACCATTTCAACCGCATTCCTACGGCTTAGCCTCAGG
>JANPIT010000034.1:0-12550 GCA_031425115.1 Opitutaceae bacterium
ATCACGGCGTTTCGCCGCTGCCCGAGCGCGTGCTGGCGCGTGATCCCGCGGCGAAGGCCGGTCGCGTGAAAATGGCCGACATGGATGCCGTCGCAAAGCTGGCGCTCGACGCCGCCTTCGGTGCGCTGGGAAAAGGGGAGACTTGGTTCACGCGCGACAATTTGGGCTATCATGTGCGCGCGGAGGCACTCGCTGCAAAAAAACGGAGCGCGGGCGAGGTGGCGGACGTTTTGAAGGACGCTCTCGCACCGCTGCCCTACGTTGCGGAAGTTTACACGCGCGACGAGTTGCTCGCGACGGAAGCGATCGGCGAGTCGACGCGCACCTTGATGCGCCGTAGCTACCGCGAGTCGGCCGATAGGGATGTCGTATTCGCGTTCAAGCCGCATTTCATAAGTAAGAGCGGGGGCGGTTCGTCGCACGGGCTGCCCTACGACTACGACACGCACGTGCCGCAGCTTTATTTTGGCCAGGGCGTGGCGAAAGGCGTGTCGCGCAAGGAAGCGGTCGGCGTCGACGACATCGCGCCGACGCTGGCGAAACTCCTCGGCGTGGCGGTGCCGGCGCAGTCGGTGGGGCGACAGTTGTTTTGAATTATCCAGATGGCGCTGGGGGCTCCCAGCCGCCGGTTCGTGGACCTCGGTCGCTCTGACAGCTCGCGCGCCTTTGCGATTGCTTTTCTTGGTTCAAAACGCGCCGACCAATTGAAAGCGAAAAGCTGACTGATTGTAAGCGGCCAGAGTCGAAAAGCGTTTTTGTAAAACGCCAAAGGGAGCGCCGAACCTGTGCTATATCCAGAGGGAGGAGAGCGGCACGGCGAAGAGGCGGTCGCCGAAGGGCACGATTTGATCGTGGTCGTAAAGCACGAAGCCGGCGGCGAAGCGCTTGCCGGCCGCATCAGCGAGTTTGCGCAGGCCACTAAAGTCGGCCGCGGTCGCGGTCGCGGCGGCTTTGACTTCGAGGCCGATGAGTTTCCCTTCGGAGTTCTCAATCACGACATCGACTTCGTTCTGCTCCTTGTCGCGGAAGTGAAAAAGCTCGAACGGGCCGTCGTCGGACCAACTCGCGAGTTTAAGCGCTTCGGAGAGCACGAAGGTCTCCAGCAGCGCGCCGAAGGGGCCGCGATCGGCGGCGATGCGAGCGGGCGTAAGGTTGCGCAGCGAAGCCAACAGGCCGGAATCGAGGAAATAGAGCTTGGGGGTTTTTATGAGGCGCTTGAGTTCATTCGTGAACCACGGCGGCAGGGTGCGGATGAGAAACAGCTGCTCGAACAGGCCGGCATATTTCTGCATCGTCACATGCGTGATGCCGAGCGGAGCGCCCAGGCTGGAGTAGTTGACGAGTTGTCCGGAGTGTTGCGCCAGGATGCGGAGGAGGCGCGGCATCTGGTTGAGCCGATCGATCTGCGCGAGGTCGCGCACGTCGCGCTGCACGATGGCGCGGACGTAATCGAGGTGCCATTCCTGACGGCGCGGCCACGACGCGCGTTTCAACGCCTCGGGGTAGCCGCCGGCGAGCACTGTTGCGACGAGTTCCGGGCCGACGATGGCAGGGCCGGCTTTCGGCGCGCGACCGCGAAAGGCTTGGGCGAGAAACGTCGAGGGCGTGCCGCGCAGCTCGGCCGGCGAGAGCGGCAGGAGATCGATGGTGGCCATGCGGCCGGCCAGCGAGTCGGCGACGCGTGGGAGCATCATGAGGTTGGCGGAGCCAGTGAGCAGGAACCGGCCCGGGCGGCGGTCTTCATCGACGCTCTGCTTGATGGCGAGCAGCAATTCGGGAGCGCGCTGGACCTCGTCGATTACAGCTTGGTCGAGTCCGCGGATGAAGCCCACGGGGTCCCGCTGGGCGGCCGCGAGAGTCGTGGCGTCATCCAGGGTGAAAAATGGCCGGCCATCGTCCGCGAGGCGGCGGGCGAGTGTGGATTTACCAGCCTGGCGCGGGCCCGAGAGCAGCACGACCCGGGTATCGGAAAGAGAGGTTCGGATCCGGCTTTCGATAAAACGGGGATGCATGGCGAGCCAGAAATAGCCCCGACCGATTGAAAGTAAAGATACGACCAATTGAAAGTAAAAGGCTGACCAATTGTAAGTGAGTAGAGTGAAAAAAGGGGAATTAAGTGATCGGCTGCGGGGCGCCTACGTTTACGTTGGAGTCGCCAGCGGCGGGCCGTGTCGTCTCTTGGTTGGAAGACGGCGGGGTGGGCCAGGGCAAGCCGCGGAAAGCGCGATGAGCCACTCCGGCCCGGCCGATTCCGCGCTTGTCACCAGCGAACGATTGACGCGCCGCGGGCGCGGCTTTTCGTTGCGCGCGTTGCACGCCACCCCACGTCAGCCGATCTCCATTTCGTTTAGCCCCGGGCAGCGTCAGGCGTTGTGGATCCTGTGGATCACTTACGGGTCGTTCTATTTTTGCCGCAATAATCTCGGGGTCGCGTTGCCGGGTTTGCAGGCGGAGTTCGGCTACACGAAGTCGCAGCTCGGCACGGTGTTGATGTCGCTGAAACTGGCTTACGGCGTCGGGCAATTCATCAACGGCCAGCTCGCCGAGCGTTTCTCAGGGCGCAAGCTGCTCGCGCTGGGCCTGCTCGCTTCCGCCGCGCTCAACGTGGTCTTCGGGTGGGCGACGGCGCTGTATTTCCTCACGTTTATTTGGGCCTGCAATGGCTACGTGCAGGCGCTGGGTTGGCCGCCAACGATGCGCGTCGCGGCGAACTGGTTTCCGCCGGAGCAACGCGGCCGCGCGATTGGGATCGTCGGCACGGGTTATCAGTTGTGTGGTGCGTTGACGTTCGTGGTCGCAGGCTGGGCGGCGGAGAAGTTCGGCTGGCGCGGCGCGCTCTGTGTGCCGGCGATCCTCGTGGCGATCAGCGCGGTGCACATGTGGTTTTTCCTGAAGGATGCGCCGGCGGACACCAATAACGTAGCTGCGAGCGTGGGCGAGCGGCTCGGTCCCGACCACTCGCTCACGCTCGTAGCTACGGTGCCGCCGGCGGCCGCGCGCTCTTTCCGCGCCAATCTCGCCATCACGCTCGGGAATCCGGCGCTCTGGCTCGTCGCGCTCTCGTTGTGCCTGCTCGATGCGTGTCGCTATGGCTTCACCGACTGGGGCGTGACGCACTTGAAAGAAGTGTTGAGCGACAACGTGAGCACGGCCGCGTTCAAATACGCGGTGCTGCCGTTTGGCGGCATCGCGGGAGCCTATTGGTCTGGGTGGGCGACCGATCGGTATTTTGCGGGGCGACGCGCGCCGGTGGTGTTTGGACTGCTGGTCGTGCTCGCCGTGCTCGGGCTTGGTTACGATCGCGCGATCCACTTTGGCTTCTGGCCGTCGGTCACAATTCTCTTCGCGATTGGTTTTTGTATTTTTGGAGCGCAGGTGTTGCTCGTGGGCACGATGCCGGTCGACCTCGCGCGGCACGGAACGGCGGCAGCGGCGGCGGGGTTCGTGAATTTCATGGGTTACATGGGAGCAGCGGCGGGCGACAAACTGACGGGACACATCGCGCAAGATTACGGTTGGCAGTTTGCCGTGCGCTTCTGGGCTGCTTGCGCGCTCGGCGGGGCGATCGCAATCGCGGCGCTGTGGAACACAGGCCGGAGGCCGGCGACGACCGATTCAATTTCATGAGCACGAAAGCCATTATAATCGCGGCCGGCCGCGGACGTCGGCTGATGCCGACCACGGCGGACACGCCGAAATGTTACGCCGAGGTGCACGGGCGCCGGCTGCTGGACCACGCGCTCGCGGCGTTTCGCGGGGCGGGGATCACCGACATCTGCTTCATCGGCGGCTACCAGATGGAGAAGGTGAAACGCGATTATCCGCAGTTCACGTTTCGCGAAAACGCCGGTTGGGAGCACAACAACATCCTGCTCTCACTGATGCACGCCGAGGACCAGATGAACGACGGTTTCATCTGCTGCTATTCCGATATTCTGTTCACGACCGCGGTCGTGCAGCGCGTGCTGCAGCACCCGGGCGACATCGTGCTGAGCGTCGATACGAAGTGGCTGGAGCGTTACCAGCATCGCACCCTGCACCCGCCTGATGACGGCGAGAAAGTCACCGTGAGCAACGGCGCGGTTACGCGCGTGCACCGCGGAATCGCGCCGGCGGAGGCGCACGGCGAATACACCGGGATCGCGAAGTTTTCGGCGGCCGGTGCGGCGAAGCTCCGTGCGGCGTTTCAATGCGCGAAGAAGCGCTACGCGGGGAAACCGTTCCGCGAGGCGGCGGTGTTCGAGAAGGCGTATCTCATACTGCTTTTCCAGGAGATGATTGAGGCGGGCGTGGTGTTCGGCCATGCGGATACGCCGGGCGATTATATGGAGGTCGACACGCAGGAGGATTTCGAACTCGCGCGCCGCTTCTGGCCGAAAGAGTGAAACCCGCCGAACTGGAAACCGCTAATGGGCGCTGATGGACGCTAATGCCGGAGATTGAAAAAACAATTTGAATCACTAATCTACACTAATGGATGGAAATGTTTAGGAATTAGATCGGATCAATTCCGAGATTCCCGAAATTCCCGATGATTAGTGTTCCTCCGAATTAGCATCCATCAGCGTTCATCAGCGGTTTTGTTTTCTGTCTTGTCACTTTTCACCATGAGCAAACCCCTTCTCTTCCCGACCTCCGTCGTCGGCTCGTTGCCGCGGCCGGCGTTTGTGCTCGATCTGATCAACGACCGCCCGCCGCTGCCCGCGGAGCGCTACGAGCATGAAATGCAGGCGGCCATCCGTTACGCCGTCGCGATGCAGGAGCACGCGGGGATCGACGTGCTCACGGATGGCGAGTGGGGCCGCAAATCCTACATCGGCGTGATCGCCGAGCTCGCGCACGGCTTCGAAGTCGGGACGTTTCCGGACGGCCGGCCGTTCACGCTCGTCACGGGCAAACTCGCTGCGAAGAAGCCCGGCTTCATCGCGCAGGAAGTCACCTTCCTCAAAAAAATCACTTCGCGGCAAATCAAGTCGACGCTGCCCTCGCCGGCGTTGCTCGGAGAGCGGATGTGGAGCGCGGAGAAATCCACGAAAGCCTACGCGACGCGGGACGACTTTGTGCGCGCCTGCGTGCCGATCCTGCGCCGCGAGCTGGAACTCGTGCGCGATGCCGGCGCCGATATCGTGCAGATCGACGATCCGCATCTCTGTCTGTTCGTCGATCCTGAGGTGCGGGCGAAGTATGCTGATCCTGATGCGGCCGCGGCGTTCGCGGTCGATATGGTCAACCAAGTGGTCGACGGCATCACGGGGGTTAAAATCGCGGTGCACTTGTGCCGGCGCGCCGGCGGCCGGGCGCGGGGCGAGGCGTGCCATTGCGGTGGATACGGGCCAATCATTCCGCACCTCAACCGCCTGAAAGTGCATCACCTCACGATGGAGTTCACTGCGCCGCAAGCGGGCGACATGGATGTCTTTCGCGAGTTGCGGGAGGATTTCGAGATCGGCCTCGGTTGCGTCGATGTGACTCCGGGCAAGATCGACTCCGCTGAGACGATCGCCGCGCGCGTGCGGAAGGCGGCGGAGTTTCTCGCGCCGAATCGCATTACGCTGAATCCCGACTGCGGCTTCGCTCCGGGATCGGGTGCCGTCGTCAGCCTCGACGAGGCGTATCGGAAACTCTGTAACGAAGCTGAGGCGGCGCGGTTCTTGCGCGCGGAATTCGCGTAGGGCAGCGTTGGCCGCCATGAAGAAGCGCGCTGCCAATTCCCCGAAAGCCGTCGTGGGGTTGCCGGCGGACTACGGTCTGTTGTTGGCCGAGATTAAGGCACGCGTGCAGTCGGCGCGGATCAAAGCCGCGCTGGCCGCGAATCGCGAGTTGTTGTCCCTTTACTGGGACATCGGGCGGCTGATCAGCCGAGCGCAACGCACCAGCGGCTACGGCAAGCAGGTCGTGGAGCGGCTTGCGGCTGACCTCCAGCGCGAGTTTCCCGGTCTTGCCGGCTTCTCGGCGCTGAATGTCTGGCGCATGCGCGCCTTCTATTCTGCTTACGCGGAGATGACCGGGATTCTGTCACAGCCTGTGACAGAATTGAAACCAGCAACCGGCCGGCGGCCGGGCTCCGCCAGAAAACTGTCACAGCCTGCGACAGAATCGCTGGAGGCTCCGTCCGGTGTCTCGAAAGCGGCGGGTGGTCCGCCCGAGCCGTTTGCCTCCCTGCCGTGGGGGCAGAATCTCGTGCTCCTGCACCAAGTGGAGGCGTTGGAGGCCCGCCTCTGGTATGCCGCGAAAGCCGTCGAGCACGGTTGGTCGCGCAGCGTGCTCGCTTTGCAGATCGAGGCAGGGCTGCACGAGCGGCAGGGCCGCGCGGTGACGAATTTCAAAACGACGCTGCCTCCCGCGCAGTCGGATCTCGCGCAAGGCATCACCAAGGATCCCTACCTCTTCGATTTTCTCACGCTCCGTGAAGACACCAACGAGCGTGCCGTCGAAGTCGGCCTCATCGCGCAGGTGGAAAAATTTCTGCTCGAGCTCGGCGCGGGCTTCGCGCTGGTGGGGCGGCAAGTGCACCTCGAGGTCGGTGACCAGGATTTTTATCTCGATCTGTTATTCTACCACCTGAAGTTGCGCTGCTTCGTGGTGATCGACCTTCACCCCGTTAGATATTTCCCCAATGAGCGTATTCTTTTACGTCTATGTCCTCCGCAGCGTCGCAGACGGCAATCTCTACACTGGATACACCCACGACCTTCGAAAGCGACTGAACGAACATCAACAAGGCGGTGCAGCCGCCACGAAGCATCGTCTACCCGTCGAACTCATCTACTACGAGGCCTGTCTCAACCAACAGGATGCCACGCACCGCGAGAAGTATCTGAAGACCGCTTGGGGAAAGCGCTACCTCAAGACGCGGTTGAAACATTATCTAACGGGGTAAAGGCGCGTGACTTCACACCCGAGGCCGCCGGGAAGATGAATTTCTATTTGTCGGCAGTGGACGACCGCCTTCGCCAGCCCGGCATGGAGCCGTCGATCGGGCTGATCCTCTGTCGGAGCAAGAATCGCGTGATCGCGGAATACGCGCTGCGCGATCTCAGCAAACCGATCGGCGTTTCCGGCTACGTTACCAAGCTAGTCGACTCTCTGCCGAAGGCTCTGAAAGGCGCCGTGCCCACGGTCGCCGAGTTGGAAAAAGGCCTCGCCCCGGATAAATCGTAATCTTTCGCCACCGCGTCCCAACGCTCAAACTGTCCCGCTATGTTCCTCCGCAATTTCTCTCTGGTCGCTGCGCTCGCGACGCTCGTCTGCGCCCCGCTCGTGCGCGCCGCCGCGCCCGCGAAACCGAACATCCTCTTTGTCCTGTCGGATGATCACAGCTACCCTTTCCTGAGTTGTTACGGCGACTCGAACGTCCGCACGCCCACGCTCGATAAAATGGCCGCGGACGGCATGAAGTTCCACCGCTTCTTCACCGCGGCGCCACAGTGCGTGCCGTCGCGCGCGGCGTATCTCACCGGCCGTTCGGCGGTCGCCGCGCGCATGACGCGGTTTTCGTCTCCGCTGCCGCGCGATGAGATCACGTTTCCCGAATTGCTGCGGGAAAAAGCCGGCTATTTCACCGGGATCGCCGGGCGGTCGTATCACCTTGATGGGTCGGCCGGCAATGCCGGGAGCACGATCGGCGACCTCATCGACAAGCATCAGATGAAGTCCTTTGCGGAACGCGTTGATTATTTGAACCGCGGATCCGACACCGAGGCGATTGAGCAGATGCGCGAATTTCTCGGCAAGAAGCCCGCGGAAAAACCGTTCTGCCTGTGGCTGAATTTTAGCGACCCGCATCACCCGTGGACGCCGCTGGCCGCAGACCGGCCCGACCCGGCGTCGCTCAAGCTGCCCGCGCATTGGCCCGATGTGCCCGGCATGCGCGAGCAGCTCGCCGACTATTGCGGCGAAGTGAACCGCATCGACCGCAGCATGAAGGCGGTGCTCGATCTGCTGGCCGAGCGTAATTTAGCGGCGAATACACTCGTGATCTTTTCGGGCGATAACGGCGCTGCGCTACCGCACGGCAAAGGCTCGCTCTACGACCCCGGCTCCAATGTGCCGCTGGTGGTGCGATGGCCCGGAGTGATCCGCGGCGGCGGCGAATCGCGGGCGTTGCTCAGCAATGAGGATATCGCGCCCACGATCCTCGCCGCCGCCGGGCTCCCGGCCGGACCGAAGATGAGCGGCCGCAGCTTCCTCGGGCTGCTGAAGGGGGAAACCTACACGCCACGCCAACACATCTTCGTTGAGCGCGGGCCGCACGGCACGGCGCCTGTCACGGTCGGTATCCGCAGCAGCAGCTACGACCTCGGTCGCGCGGTGCGGAGTGAGCGCTACAAGTTGATCTATAACTGCACGCCGTGGATTCCGTATTCACCGGTCGATTCTGCCGGCGGCGCAGCGTGGCGGGATATCACCGCCGCCAATGAAGCGGGGAAACTCAGCGACGGATTACGCGCGACGTATTTCACCTCGCCCCGGCCCGTCTATGAGCTTTACGACCTGCAAAACGATCCGTCCGAATTGAAAAACCTCAGCGGGACGGCCGCGTTGCAACCCGTCGAAATGGAGCTCCGTGTCGCGCTCACGGAAAAGATGATTTTGGACTTCGACTACCTGCCCTTGCCCGATGTGGGCGACCGACCCGCGTCGGCGAAAGGTGGCAAGGGCAAAGCCGCGAAGAACAAGTAAACGCGCGCGGCGAATCGATCGCCACAACGCCGCTCGCGTTCTGCGGCTTGCCACCATTTCCATGCGCATCTTTCTCCTCACTCTCGCCGTGCTGGCCTCGTCGGGACTCGCAGCCCAGTCGCTGCTGCTGACCAACGCAAAAGTCTACACGGGCAACGATGCGCAGCCGCGCGCGGAAGCGATCGTCGCCGCTGACGGCCGAATCGTCTTTGCCGGCAGCGCGACGGAAGCAAAACGACGGGCGCCGACGGATGCGCGAGTGGTGGATTTGAACGGTGCGACAATTCTGCCTGGATTCGTCGATGCGCACGCGCACCTCGAGGGCATCGGCCAGCGCGAGCTGAGCTTCGACCTCGAAGGCACGAAGAGCCTCGCGGAGTTGCAGGCGAAACTGAAAGCGCGGGCGGCGGCGGAGCCCGGTGCCGGCCGTTGGATCGTCGGCCGCGGCTGGATCGAATCGCAATGGTCGCCCGCCAAATTTCCGACGCGCGCTGATCTGGATGCGGTCGTGTCCGACCGGCCGGTGATCCTCACACGCGCAGATGGCCACGCGTTGGTGGCCAATTCGCGCGCACTGACCCTGGCGAACATCGATCGCACGACGCCGAACCCGAGCGGTGGCGAAATCCTTCGCGACTCCAGTGGCGAGGCCACAGGACTGTTGGTCGACAAGGCGATGATCCTCGTGCGCCGACTCGTGCCCGCAGCGACCGACGCGGAAGTGGCTCAATCCCTGGCGGTCGGTGCGCAACGTGAGCTACAGCTCGGCTGGACGCAGGTCCACGTGGCCGGCGCGAGTCTGAGCGAATTGGCCGCGATGCGGCGGCTCTCGACCAAGCTGCGGCTTTATGTCGCGGTGAGCGGTCCGGGCGCGGCGGCCGACACGTTGATCAACGATGGCGTCCAGCAGGGCGGACCGGTGATGGCGCGAGCGATCAAGTGTTACGTGGATGGCGCGTTGGGCTCGCGGGGTGCCGCGTTGCTCGAGCCGTATGCCGACGCTCCGGCGAGCCGGGGCTTGGTGCTCAACGACGAAGCGGTGCTGCTACCGCTCTTCAAGCGCGCGTTGCGGAGCGGGATTCAGATCGAGACACACGCCATCGGCGACCGCGGCAATCGTCTTGTCCTCGATCTCTACGAGAAGGCGTTTGCCGCCGTGCCGGTGGCGGAGCGCAAGGTAGCCGAGCCGCGCTGGCGGATCGAACATGCGCAGGTGATTCACCCGACGGACATCGCGCGCTTCAAGCAACTCGGGGTCATCGCTTCGATGCAGCCGTCGCACGCGATCGGCGATTTGTATTTCGCGCCAGCGCGTCTTGGCCGAGAGCGGCTCGGCGGCGCTTATGCGTGGCGATCGTTAATCGATTCCGGTGCGATTATCGTGGGTGGTTCGGACGCACCCGTGGAGCGCGGCGAACCGATGATCGAGTTCTACGCGGCCGTCGCTCGCCGCGCGCTCAATGGTTTCTCCAACGCCGACTGGCACCGCGAACAACGCGTGACCCGCGCGGAGGCGCTCAAGATGTTCACGCTGTGGCCGGCGTTTGCTTCGTTTGAGGAGAAGGAGCGCGGCAGCATCGAGGTCGGCAAGGTCGCCGATTTCACGGTGCTCTCCGCCGATATCATGGAAATTCCCGAGGCGGAAATCCTGAAGACGCACTGTGTGATGACGGTGATTGCCGGCGAAGTGGTCTGGGAGAAACGGTGAACTTCGCGCCGGTGTGGACCGCGTATCCGTGGCCCCGTTACTTTTTCGGCCGACGGCCGACGCCCCAGATCAACCAGCCGGCCAAGGCGACGAGCAGCACGAGCCACCAAAGATAACGCAGCTCGCGCGCGGCCATTTCGGCGAAGGCGGCGACGGGCCGGAAGACTAACATCAGCGCGATCGCGACTGCGACCAGGCACCCGAACTGCAGGAAGGCGCGCGTCCGCGGATTCATCTTCGTGGCCCCCGACGTGGCGACGTTTGCTTCAGGTCGATTGAGGTAGCTGCGAGCGCCAGCGAGTGGAGGCGAACCACTCGCTGGCGCTCGTAGCTACCATGCAGAGGGGTATGGAACATGATCGGTCTGGTTTACGAGATCAGGGGGCGGTGGGCTTGTCCGCGGGGCCGACGGGGAGAAGCAGTGCCGAGCCGGAATTCTCCGGGGCCGAAGGGACGACCATAGGCGAGCGGCCGTTCCAGCGCTCGACGATTTTCCAACGCAGAAACGCCGGGCTCACGCGCAGCGCTTCGCCGCGCACGCGGATCGCTTCCGCCTCGCCCTTGGCGCTGATGATCGCGGTCTCGGCCTCGACCTGAGTTTGCACCTGGGTGAAGCGCGCCTGATTGGCCTGCTGTTCGGCGACCATCTTCGCCTCGATCGCTTTCTCGAGTTCGTTGGAGAGGTTGATGTCGCGCACCACGATATCCTCGACGATGAGGAGCGAGCCGATCTTGAGCGACGCAGAGGCGAGCGCTTTCTTTTTGATGTCCTCGCGGTTTTTCACGATCTGCTCCGCGGTCAGCAAGGCGGTCACTTCCTTGATCGCTTCCTGGACGCGCGGTGCGATCAGGCTGTCGAAGGGATCGCCGGCGAATTCGCGGTAGATCTGCACGACCGACGATTGCGGCACGCGATAGAGCACGCGGAGATCGATTTTCACCTGCTGGAGATCCGAGGAAAAACAATCGGCGCGCACGGCCTGCGTTTTTTGACGGATGTTGACCACCACGATGCTCGTGACGAACGGCGCTTTGAAACCAAATCCCTCCGGCAGAAATTGATCGTCCGTTCGGCCGAGCGTGACCTTCAGACCGCGGGTGCCGGGCTCGATCACGTAGGAGGACGCCGACACGACGATCATGACGATGAAGAATGTCACCGCCACACCGATGAGCTTGGAAAGAGAATTAGGGTTCATGGGATTAGCGGCGGACGGGGGTGGCGGGAGCGGCCTTCTTTGCGGGCGGGGGAGCGACGTTGCCCGGCTGCGTTTTGAGGCGTTCGATATCCTGGAGGGTGAGCACCACTTTGTCGCCGCCACCGATCACGATCGGTGCGATGCCATCCCATTTGTCGACGATCTGAAGTTCGACGAACGCGGGATTCGCTTTGAGCGCCTCACCGCGGATCACGATGGACTCCGCCTCGCCCTTGGCGCGAATGACGGCGGTGTCGGCCTCGATCTGCACGCGCTGCTGAAAATATTTCGACTTCGAGGCTTCCTGTTCCTGCACCATCTTCGCCTCGATGGCGTGCTCGAGCTCTTTCGTAAGCGCGATATTCTGGATCACGATATCCTCGATGACGAGCAGGGTGCCGACTTTCCGCCGGGCAATTTCCAGCGAGCGCGTCTTGATCTGTTCACGGTTTTTCACGATCTGCTCGGCGCTCTGCAACGCCGCGACTTCCTTCAAGGCCTCCTGGACGCGAGGCGCGACGAGGCTTTCGAACGGCTCGCCGTAGTAATCTTGAAATAGTTTCACGACCGAAGCCTCCGGCACGCGGAAGAGCACCTTGAGGTCGACGGTGATCTGCTGGAGATCGGCGGAGTAGCATTCCGCTTTGTCCTCGGCCGTCTGCTGCCGGATGGAGATTTGATGAATCCGCGTCACGAAGGGCGCCTTGAGGCCGAAGCCCTCGGGTTTAAAGGCAGCCGAGACTTTGCCCATCGTCACTTCGACGCCGCGAAAACCAGGCTTCACCACGAAGGTGCCGGCGGCGGCCATGATGATCGCGCAGAAGATGAGGAGGGCGACGCCGACGAGCTTGGCGATGGCTTGAGGGGTCATGATTGCGGCGGACGCTAGCGGCGGTGCCGCGACAGACAAGCGCCGACGGCGCCAATCGCTCGATCAAGCGCCGAGCAAGTCTCGACCGAG
>JANPIT010000035.1:0-3416 GCA_031425115.1 Opitutaceae bacterium
CCTGCCCACCAACGTGATGCCGTTCAAGTATAGCGGCTACGGTCCCGGCTCTGACCGCGATCACAACTTCGACCGCCTCGTCGCCACCGTCGAACAACGTATCAACAAAGACATCACGCTCGAGTTCGCCTACAATCGCGAGCGCACCGGCCAGCTCGTGCGCAGCATCCAGTCGAACTTGATCACGTTCGCCGGCGATCCCAACACCACGATCCCTAATCCCAACGGCAGCACGACCCCGATCACCAACCCCAACGTCGGTGGCCTCTACATGGAAGGCCGCTGGGTTTCCGACTTCGGCGAGACGACTAACGACGTGTTCCGCGGCTCGGCCGCGTGGGCTCTCGACCTCGGCAAATTCGGCCAACACAAACTGGCCGGCATGGCCGAGCACGGCACGCTTCGCTCGTATCGTTACCCGATCGTGCAGATCCTCGTCGACGAGCGCGGCGTCCCGATCGCCAACTCCGCGACGCCAGAAAACGCCGCTAATTTCGTGTGGCGCCGCCACTATGTGACCCCCGGAGATTTCGGCACTTATTACGGCGGCCGCGGACAGGAAGATTTCACGGTCGCCCGCAACGGCCGCAACTATCGCCCCGTCTGGATCAACAACAGCACCGCGGGCGGCGATATTAAGCGCACGATGAAGACGCTCCTCGCCGCCACGCAGAGCTCATTCTGGAAAAACAAGATCGTCGTCACCGCCGGCGTGCGCTGGGACCGCATCAGCTTCGATCAACACGGCGACATCCGTCTCGCCGCGACCCACCCGGAGGTCGTCGCCGGTCGCGCCATCGCCAACACCGTCAAGTTCAGCTCCACCGTCGATGACACCACGACCTACGAGCCCGTCACGAGCACCCAGGGCATCGTGTTTCACGCCACGAAGCTGTTCTCCGTTTTCTACAATCACGCGAACAACAACGCCCAGCCGCCGCTCAACGCCCGCGTCCTCCCGGACGAGCGACTGCCCCCGCCGTTCGAGGGCAAAAGCGACGACTACGGCTTCATGCTGAATCTGCTCGACGGAAAAATCTTCCTCCGCGCGACCGCCTACAAAACCTCCCAGAACAAAGCGAGCGGCGGCACCTTCGCTATCGGCCTCAACGGTGGCGAAAACAATCTCGTCGCCCCCAGCACCCGAATTCTGGATACGCTGCTCGCGGCCGGCCGCATCAACCAGGCTCAATACACCGCGCACCTGATCGGCGACGAAGCCAACCTCACCGGCACGTCCGATGTCGTGAACGAAGGCTACGAGCTTTCGACGTGGTTTAACGTCACCAAGAATCTCACCGGCGTCCTGAATTTTTCCTACACCAAAACCGATCGCTTGAGCATCGTGCCCGAGTTCGAGGGCTGGTTCACCCGCGAGAACGCCTTCTGGCACAGCACGCCCGGCGCCGGTTCGCTCGTGAATGCGGTGTCCGCCTCCACCATCGATCAGGAAGCCGCCGGCCTGCAGCGCGTGATGGTCGGCATCCGCGAATTCTACGGCTTCGGCTACGGCGAGCGCCCTTACAAGGCCAACGTGAGCGGCCGCTACTCGTTCACCGACGGCGGGCTCAAGGGCACGTTTGTCGGCGGCGGTGCCCGCTGGCAGAGCGAGCCCAAACTCGGCCGCAAACTCATCGGCCGCACCGCGGAGGGCCAACGCATCCTCGGCGACACCCTTTACGGTCCCGTGGATTTCAAAATGGACGCCTTCGTCGGCTACCGGCGCAAAGTGAGCCTAGCCAACCGCAATTCCGAATTCACCCTGCAGCTCAACGTCACCAACCTCACCGGTGAGGACGAGGTGATGCCGCTCCGCTACAATCCCACCGGCAGCGGCTACCTCCGCGTCCTCCTCTACGAGCCGCGCAAATTGCGGCTCACGGCGGGCATCTCGTTCTGAGGCGCATCTGACGTAGGGCCGCCGCTCGCCGGCGTGCCGTTGGAGGACGGACAGGAAAAGACACTCTGCCGACCGTGCGTAGCTGCGAGCGCCAGCGAGCGGAATCCGTTCGCTCACGCCTGTAGTCGCGAACCACCCACTCGCTGGCGCTCGCAGCCACCTGTCACTGAATTTCGCGTCAACCGCGGCCCGCCAGGCCCAGATCCTCGTAAATCGCCGCCGTAATTTCCCGCACGCGCGTGGCATGATCCTGCTGCTTCGGCCGCCCGTTGCAGACAAAAGCCGCCACGACTCGCTTCGCCGGATCGCAGAACGCCAGGGACGACAACGACCCGCCGTGGCCAAATGTGCCTGGGGAACAATGCGCCCCGCCCACGCCGCGTTGCCGGCTGATGCCCAATCCCCAAGCCGGCGCCGGCGCTTTTCCTTTATACGTGGGCGCATCCGCGCGGTGCACCTTGGTGAACTCGTCCACCGTCTTCGCCGTCAACACCCGCGTTCCGTTCAACTCGCCGCGGCCGAGCATCATTTCGTAAAACCGGGCAAGTTCCCGCATCGGCCCGTGGCCGTTTCCGCCCGGCACACAGATCGTCGCCCATCCCGCCTGCCCGATGCCGGTGTAGTGTTCGGCGGGCGCGGGCTGTGCGCCGTCCGTGTTCGTCATCGTCCCCATCCTGTCGCCATATTTCCGATACGCGTCCAGCGGCATGCCCACCCAACTGTCCTTCATTCCCAGTGGCTCGAAAAGCTCCTGGCGGATGTAGCGATCAAAAGGCATCCCGCTCACCCGCGACACGATCTCGCCCAGCATCTGCATGCCTGACGTCGGATGATACTGCGCGTGCCGACCCACCTCCCAGCCCTCTTCGAGTTTCGCCTCGCAGATCGCCGCGATCACCTCTTTCCACGGCTGCTTGAACCGCGTCGCGAGATCCGCGTTGGGAAATCCGCTCGTATGCGTGAGCACGTGGCGAATCGTGACCTTGTCCTTCCCGTGCTTCGCGAATTCCGGCACGTGTTTCGCCACCGGATCGTCCAACTGCAGTTTCCCGCGCTCCCAGCACTGCCCGACGCAAAGCGAGGTCAGCGGCTTCGTCGATGAATACCACGTCATCAACGAATCGGGTTTCATCTTCACGCCCGTCCGCGCCTCACCGATCGCGAAATCTGCCACCGCCTGGCCGTCGCGTGAGACATAGATCTGCGCCCCGATGTGCAGGCCGCGCTTCATCCCGCTGTGAAGCACCGCGAGGGTCTTCGGGAATTTCTCCAGCGGCGACGCGAGCGCTTCGTTCGCGATGAACGCAGCGTCCGGCGCGGTCGCCCCGAAGAGCCTGCGACTGCCGACCCCCAGCGCCGCGACGCCAACCGCAGAATAATTTAAAAACCAGCGGCGAGAAATCGGGGTGTAATTCATGATTTTAATGGTGGGGGGACCACCGGCAGCTCACTTCGCGATCACGCGCGCGTCGATGCCTTTTCCCAGCTCAAAAGTCTGGCCGACTGCCCCGACCAC
>JANPIT010000036.1:0-2858 GCA_031425115.1 Opitutaceae bacterium
GTGATCCCATCGGGACTGGTGTAGAGTTTCGCCGCGCCCGAAACGACCGCGAAGACATTGTTGCCAAAGGCGACGCTGTTGAAGCCGTCGGCGTCGGTCAGCGACGCTTGCGTCCAGGTGATGGCGTCGATCGACGTCAGCACCTTGCCGGTATTGAGCGCCATGACGAACTTGCCGGCCCCGAAGGCGAGGCCGTTACCGAAATCACTGCCGTGGCCATGGTGGCGCGAGACCCAGGTGTTGCCGTCGGTCGAGGTCGAGTAGAAGCCGAGGCTGCCGCTGAGGATGTGGACGCCGTTGCCGAAAGCGTAGTTGAAGCTGTTGTTACTCGAGAGGGAAGGCAGTGATGTGAACGAAGCACCGTCGGAGGTGGCATAGCGCGAGCCGCGGACGCCGGTGATCACAAACTGGTTGTTGATCACGTTGACCGCAGTGAGCGCGTCGGAGGTGGGCAGCGGCGCACTCGCTTTCCAGCCGGCCTCTTCGTTGACAAAGATCGGAGCGCTCGCGGAGACGCCGGTGGAGCTGACGGAATTGGTAACCGTCAGCGTGTAACTCGCCGCGTCGGCGGGTTGCCAACTGGGGATGAAGTGCCCCACTTCGGCGTAACCCTCGCCATTCACGAGATCGGTGACGGTGATGCCGCCAGTGGCCCCAGGGATATCCACGCCATTCTTCTTCCACCGATAGGAAAGCGGAGGCGTGCCCGTCACGAACCCGATGACGCTACCGGATGTGAATGACTGAACAACGTTGATGCCAAACGAGGTGGTGATGGTGCCGGAGATGGACGGCGCCACGGAGTTGACCGTAAGCGTGGCGGGGCTGCTGGTGGCAGTGGCTCCGCCAGCGCCGGTGACGACGACCCGGTATGCGCCCGCGTCCGAAGCGGAGACGACAGAAATTTCGTGGGAGAGCCCGGTGGCGCCGGGGATGTTCGTGTTATTGAACTGCCATTGATAGGTGAGGTTGCCGGCGCCGATGGCGTTCACACTGAAAGCATGGCCGGTGATCTCGTTCACCGTCGCGGATTTCGGTTGGACCAGGATCGACGGCGCGCCAAGGACGTCGGCTGCGGCGCTGTCCACGCTCGAGCCACCGCCGGTGACGCGCACCCAGTAGCGCGCGGAAGCGGTGAGCGTTCCGGTGTTGAGACTTGCCGCGATAGCGCCGCCGACCGGGTTGGAAATGTCGCCCGTATTGCCCTGATACCATTGGTAACCGATGCTGGCTGGACCGCCCGCGGTGACGTTCAACGTGGCCGTGTTGGCCGCGAGACCGACGGGTTGCGCCGTGATGAGGAGTGTGTCCGGCGCGGGGTTGGTGGAGAGTATCTGGCCGGAACCACCGACGACGACGAAGCGGCCGTTGCCAAAGGTAAGACCCGCGTTCGTCGATTGGTTAAGCAGGTGGGTCGTGAGATTCGTTTGGGTCCAGGTGACGGCGTTGTCGGTGGAAACGTAAAGGCTGCTGCTGCCATTGCTGGACGCGGCGATCCAGTAACCATCGCCGAATGCGACATCTGAAAGGAAAACCCCCGTGGTGCTCAAGTTGCGCGGGACCCACGTAATGCCGTCGGACGACGTGAGCACCGTGCTGCTGCTGCCGACTGCGACGAACTGGTTATTGGCGAAGTGAACTCCGCTCAGATTTTGCGTCGTGCCCGAGGTGCGCGCGGTCCAGGCAAGGCCGTCGGCTGAACTCGCGATTGCGCCCGTTGAGCCGACCGCGACGAAGAGCGGGTTACCCGAAACGACACCGGCCGCGACGCCCAGGAATCCACTCGCGCCCAAGGCACCGCCCGCCGACCAAAACTGTCCGTCGCCGGAACGGAAGGAGGCGCCGCTGTTCGTGACCACGACGAAGCGACCGCTGCCATAGGCGATGCTGTTGGCCGAGAAGTCGAAATTAGCGGGGGTGCGATTGCTCCAGGTCATGCCATCGGGCGACGCGTAGATCCCGCTGCTCCCAACGGTGGCGAAGAGACCGCTGCCGTAGGCGACGTCGCTGAAGCTCGCGAACGCATTCGACGAGTCGATCGAACCGAGGCTCCACGTCTGTCCGTCGGTGGAGGTCGCAGAGGTGGAGTTGAAGCCGACGGCGAGGTAGCGGCCATCGCCGTAGATGACATCGTTGAAGGTGCGGCGGGTGAGGGAATTTTTCAGCGACCACGCGACGGTATCGGTCGAAGTAAAGATGCTGCCCGGGAATCCCCCCGCGACGAACTTGCCGTTGACATAGCCGAGCGAGCGCACGTCGAGATCCCCGACGCTCGTGGCCGTCCAGTTGGTGGCGTTGGTCGAGGCAAGGATGGTGCCGAAACCGGCGGCGACGTATTTGGCCCCGTCAAAAGCAATGGCGAAGAGCGAACCGGCGAACCCCGCGGGCGGGGTTTGCTGTAACCACGAACTGGAGACGCCGCTGGGCGACGTGAGGATGGTGCCGCTGTTACCGACGGCGACGAACTGCGAGTTGAGGAACGCGACGCGGTTGAGGGTGCTCGTGGTCGGCGACGTGGCGATGCTCCACAGGCTGCCATCGGCCGACGTGGCAATCGCGCCGCCGCTGCCGACGCCAACGAAGGTGCTGCCGCCAAACGCAACGCTGGTCAGCGAAGTAAGGCCGGTGGTCGTGGTGCCGCTTAGAACCGTCCACACGAGCCCGTCGGGCGAAGTCGCGACCGCGGAGGAATTGGTGACTGCGACGAACTTGCCCGCACCGAACGTAACCCCCGTGAAGCTGTTGGACGTGGCAACGAAACGTGGCGTCCACGTGTAGCCGTTGGGGGAAGTGAGGATCGTGCCGCCGTCACCGACGGCGACAAAGAGGTTGTTTGCGAACACGACCGAGCGCGGTCC
>JANPIT010000037.1:0-12853 GCA_031425115.1 Opitutaceae bacterium
CACCGCGATCGCCGATGCGCTCCCCGCGGAGACGCGCATGTATGTGCCAAAAGTCTGCGCGCTGATCGAGACGCGCGCCGGCGTGGCGCCGCATGCGATCGGGCGGAAGTAATCAGTAATCAGTCGTCAGTAAACAGTCGCCGGCGGATCGACTGATTACTGATTACTGCCCACTGATTACTCTCCGCTTACGGCGCTTCGACGTAGCCGTGCTTAATCGCGTAGTGCACGAGCTCGGCCGGTTCGTGGAGCCCGAGCTTGTCTTTCAAAAGCGTGAGATGGTTCTGCACGGTCTTCGTGCTAACCCCGAGCCGCTCGGCCAGCACCTTGGGATTTTCGCCCCGGGAGTAGCCGCGCAACACCTCGCGTTCGCGCGACGTGAGGTTCGCCGCGACCGCGCGGCTCTCGTCGACCATCTTGTCGACGAGGAGGCGCGAACTCGCGGGGCAGTAGTATTTCTCGCCTGCGAGGACGCGCCGCACCGCTTCGCGCAGCGTGGCGAGGTCGGATTTTTTCATCACGAAGCCGTGCACGCCGAGCGAGACGGCTTCGCGCACGAGGTGGCCCTGCTCGTTGGATGAGACAAACAGCCAGCGAGTTTTCGGGAGCTTCGGGCCCACGCTGCGCACGAGATCGAAGCCGCGGCCATCGGGCAGCATCCAGTCGACCACGGCGAGGTCGGGCTTCTCCCGGAGGAGCGCCACTGTGGCGTCGGCGACGGTGGTGCAATCGGCCGCGAGCGTGAGCCCGAGCTCATCGCGCAACAAGTGGGCGAAGAGTTGTCGGACCATGGTGTGGTCTTCGACGAGGACGACGCGGGCGGGGGTTCGTTCAGACATGAGTCGAGCCTAGCTTACCGGAGGCGGAGCTTGCGTGGGACACACGGAAAGGGAATCGGGAAGTTTTCCCGGCACGACCGCCCACAATCCCGCGATGTCGGCGGCGCGCTCTGGCAAGATGCGGGTGCCTGAAAACGCCCGCATACGAGTCTGTCTTGAAGAACGAGGTGTTCCGGGGTGCGTGGTGTTCCCGTGGTGCGCCCGTGGAGACCCGGGAGCGAAATTCGCCGCGACTCGTTCCGTTGATGGCACTGCTCCCATGAACCTAGAAAACGCAGTTGAAACGCGGAGGACGCGGAGAGCGCAGAGGAGAAACCTGCCCATTTCGCGCCGGGCACATGCACTCGGTCGGAGAGTCTTTTGAGTAATGGATGCTCTCTCTTTCTGCTCCGCGTCCTCCGCGACCTCCGCGTTTCAACTGCGGAATTTGGGATGAATGCGGCCCTGGCTACACGGGGGCTGACGAAGTCGTTCGAGGGCGAAGTAGTGCTTGCCGGGGTCGACCTCGCGTTGCCTGCCGGCGAAACGGGCGTGCTGCTCGGGCCGTCGGGCTCGGGCAAAACCACGTTGCTGTCGATTCTCGGCGGTCGACTGCGGCCGGATGCGGGCGAGCTGTGGGTCAACGGCGAGCCGATGGCGCAAGGGCCGGTGGAGCTCGCCCGCTGGCGTCGCACCCGCCTAGGATTTGTCGCGCAAGCGGAGGAGTGGGCGCCGCTGCTCGCGATTGAAGAAAACCTCGCGCTCGAGGGGGAGAACGCGGGGCTACTCCGGGCGGAGGCCCAGGCGCGCGCGCGCGAGCTCCTCGTGCGGCTCGGGCTCGCGGATCAGTTGGGCAAGTGCCCGGAGCAGCTCAGCACCGGCCAGCGGCAGCGCGTCGCGGTCGCGCGGGCTTTGCTGCACCGCCCGCCCGTGTTGCTCGCGGACGATCCGACGGCTGCGCTGGACTGGCGCCAGGCCGCGACGGTGGTGGATTTGCTGGTGGCGCAGGCGCGGGTGGCGGGCGCGGCGCTGCTGATGACAACGCACGACACGCGGCTGGTCCCGCGTTTCGATCGGGTGTTCATGATTAATTCGGGGCGGCTGCAGGAACGTTCGCCGCGGGAGGAGGTGGCCCATGCCTGAGGGGTTCAGTCGCGTGGTCAGGCGCGCAAGCGCGGCCATCCTCCTCACTGTCGACGGAGCGTTCGCGCGCGCGAGTTGTGGCCGCGCGCGTTTCAGCACTGCAGCCGCCCTGTCACTTGAGTTGGGACGCGCGAGATGGATTCAGGGCGAGGCAGGCGCGCGCGATCATCAGCGGCAATTCCCGAAGAGGCCGCGAAATCGGAGGTGGCCGACTTGTTCATCGACTACCGGACAGCGTGTAGTCGCCGACCGGAGTGGAGGTGCGCATCGAGCCGGGCGAACGCCCCGGTGCGGTAGCAACGATTTTGCATCGCGAGATAAAATAGGAGTTCCTCCTTGGCGCCGGGCGGACGCAACGTCACTGACATCATATCCCAGCGACAAAGACGTCCAGCTTGTGAACGGCAGGACCCGCTCGTGCGCCCGTTCGCCGGTTCACGCTTCTTATGCAACTCAGCGACCTCCCACCGCCGCCTTTTAAGTTCCCCCGCGAAGCAGGGCCCAAAACCACTTGGTCAAAATTTCTTCCGCCTCCTGGAACGCTGACGGAGGAGGAGTGGAGGGCATTGGGCAACATACCCGGCAACACCGCAAAGGCTCATGGGCGGGGGTTCTCTTCGTGGTTGTTTTTCAAATTTGCCTCGGACGGCCCGGACAACGGCAAAAAGCTCGCGCGTTTTCTGAAGGCATGTCGGGCGCCGGAACATTGCTGGCACACGAGCATGCTTGAGCAACTTCAGCAGTGGATCGATTACAGTAACGCTCGCTGTTCGAGTCCGACCAAGCAGGTGCCGCAGGATGCACCGGTGGCGATGCGCCGGTTTGGCAATGTGCTGCTGACGCCACTTTCTCTCTCCACGTTGGATCCGGTCAAATACGCGCAGTTCCTCCGCTCCGATGGAGCGTTCAAGGCCGGAATGAGTCTCGACTTGGGAGAAAAGTCCGCGCCCGCCTACGAAAACACATTTGCCGTCGGATTGTTTTTGGCGGGCAACACCCGCGCGACGTGCAATGATTTCGTCGCGCAGGCCCGGGGGCTTGCGGAAGAGGAGCAGCACGGACTGGTCCTCGCGTGTCAGGAAGACGGATTCGTGTGGCGTCCGGAGGGGCCGAAAACGCCGATGCGCGAGCCCTTTGGTTTTCGCGACGGCCTCAGTAATCTGCTCTTCCTGCAAGAGGACGTGACCGAATTTAACGCGCAGGGCACGAATGTGTGGTCGCCGGAAGGGGAATGGACTCAGTTGCTGTTCCAAGCGGGCAACTACAGCGAGGAAGGCACGAAATCGCTGACCGGCGGCAGCTACGTGGTGTTGCGCAAGCTCGAGCAGAACGTCCTCGCGTTTCGCGAATGGGAAAGCGATCAGCAGCGCTCGCCCGACGGTCCGTTTGATGCTGGGATTGGGATGGTCGGCCGCACGCGGGATGGATGCCCGTTAACCGGGCTTCCACCCAATGGCCGGCTTAACAATTTTCACTACGATGGCGAAACGGCGGGCCGGTGCCCTATTAACGCGCATATTCGCAAGGCCAATCCTCGTGGTTCAAGCGACGACGTCCTCAACGCCGACACCGCGGAGAGCACCACCGCGATGCGGGTGCAGGAGCGCCATGTTCTTTTCGCGCGTCGCGGCATGGTTTATGCCGATAACGACAACCTCACGCTCGCTGATCGACCAGACGTAGGCGTGGGCCTGCTGTTCAGCGGCTACATGGGGAGCATCGATGGCCAATTCAGGCACATGCAGGTCGCTTGGCTCAACGGCAGTGGTCTCCCCAATGCGGGTTCCGGACCGGACCCGCTGACGGCGGCCAGTTTTGTTCGACCGATGGGAGGAGGCTATTTCTTCACGCCGCCGATCTCGTGGTTCGATTCACTGCCATCCTGAGCGTCATTTTTCTCCGCAATCCAAACTCGCTCCAGAAAACATTAGCATCATGCCGAATCCATTCATTCATTCCGACTTCAAGTTACTGACCGCCGTCCGGCTTTCGCGCGACGCGGGAGGGGTGGCCGAAATCAAAATCAACCGGAGGACAGGGAGCACTACCGAAAACGACGCGGTTCACGGCAGAGTTTTCATCGGCGGTAACGAACTCAGACTGGACGCCGACTTTCCTGCGGGGCGAATCGTGACGAAGGACGCCACGATTACGGTCGTGGCTAACCATCAGGCCCATGTCGCGGTGCTTATGGGTAATTGGGAATCAGACGCTTGCTTTGCCGCCCAGATCATACCGCTAGGTTCCTACTGTCCGCTCGATGTAACCAATGATGCAGATGGCAAGGAACCCGTCGGCCGAATCCTTCGCTGGGTCATACCAAACAAGCCAATTCAACCGCCTGAGAGGAAGGTCGTCTTCACGTTCCAGCCCGACGGACTCTTGAAATGGGATCAACGCCTCCTGTCATCGGAATACCAGATAGCTCCGAATAACGAACTCCACATTGTATTTGGCGCGCGTGTCGCTGGCGCCGGCTCTATCGAGGTCGCGGCGGAGGGAGCGAATCCTACCATCAAGACGGAGATCTAGCCCGCCGTGAATTAACGGGCATGCAATCAGTCCCTATCTGGCTAGACGTCGCGACGTTTCGCCAGGACTACCTCTGGTTCCTGGTCGTCGCCGGATGGTGCGCGCTGCTCGCGTTCCATCGCGGCGGCGGCTTGCCGGGGCTGCACATTTTGGGCGCGGCGGCGGTTATCAATGCCTGCAGCGAGCTCGCGGGGATGTTGCTGCTGAAGGATTGGAGCAGCTCGCCCAGTTTTGTCGCCGAAGCGGTGTTTAGCGTATCCGGGGCGGCGATGCCTATAGGCCTTGCGGTGGCGGCGGCCCGGGCGCGGATGGGCCCGGGCATCGCCGTCACGCTGCTGCTGCTGGCATCGGCCGCGCTGCTCTGGTGGGTGGCGGCCCGGCCGGCTGCGCCGCTGCCCGCCGCCTGGGGGCAGACTGCAGTTTGTCTTTTGTGCGGCGCCGCCGCGGCGGCATGGGCGAGGTCCGCTGGCCGACTGTGGGTCGCGGTCTGCGTGGCCGCGACGGCCAGCACTTTCCTCGGCACCAGCGGAATCGTCGCCGAGCTGATGAGCTGGCCGCGCCGGTGGCTGGTCGCGTCACCCGTCGGCATCTTCTTCGTGCTGACGCAACTTCTCGTGCTGGGGCTTGCGGCTCTGGCGTGCCGCGCGGCCGCGCTTGCGACTCGCCCGAATCAACAGTGGTTGCACCAGCCGCGGAGGATAGTCTGGGCCACAGTGGCCTGGCTGCTGTTCGGCGGAGCGCTCGTAGAAGTGGCCGGTTGGAGCGCGTATCGTCAATTCGAACACGGCTTGCAGGCACGAGCGCGCACCTGTCTGGGCACTTTCGATTCCGTAGTCCTTGAGCGCGTGCTTGGAGAAGAATTTCACGTCGATCGCATCCGCGCCGGGTCGAATCCGGCGTGGAAGACTCTGATTGCGGATTTGCCTTCACCGCTCAGTCCGGCGTTCGAGAGCCAGAAGGTGCGGTTGCGGGCGCTGGAGGGGACCAACCCAGACATAACCTACATTCGCGTGCTGACGATTCGCACGCCCTGGCTGGTGACGGCAATCGCGCCGACGCGGCAGAAGTGGACGAGCGTGCAACGCAAAGTAACGGAGGAAGATTCCCGCCGTTGGTCGACGAAGTCCGGCTTCTCCGAGGGTCCCAGGTGGTCCCCCTTCGGCACGTTGTTTATGGTAGCAGAGCCAATCGTCGGGCCGGGCGGTCGCATGCTGGGTTGGTTAACGCTGCGTGTCGGGTCGAGCGCCATTCTTGCGGCGCAAGCTCCAGCTCGGCTCTTGATGTGCCTTACCGTGGGGGCCGGCAGCGCTATCGCCATTGGTGTTTTCCTGCTGCGGGCCCGGGGCCAGGCCCATCGCGAGGCGGAAGCCGAAGCTGTCGCCGCACGCGCGGCCGACCGGATGAAGTCCACCTTCCTCGCTCATGTCAGCCACGAGTTGCGCACGCCTCTTCAAGGCATCCTGGGATACGCCGAATTGCTGGGCAGCCGTCCGCTCAGCGTGACTCAAACGGAATGGCTCTTCGCGCAGCGACGTCAGGGTGAATTGTTGCTGAGACTGGTGAACGATCTCATTGACCTCGGGGCGCTGCAAAGCGGGGTATTCACCCTCGCAAACCGGTCATTCCCGTTGCGACCTTTAGTCGAGGAGACCGTCCTTTCATTTCGTCCGCGAGCCAGCCTGAAGCATTTGACGCTCCAGATGGAGCTCGAACCGTCCACTCCGCCTTGGGTCCTCGGCGATCCGGATCGTTTCCGGCAGATCCTTTTTAATCTCATCGGCAACGCCATCAAGTTTACGGAGAAAGGGGGCGTTTTCGTTCGACTCCAATGCCGCCTGGAAGAACAGAACCACGTGATTGTGGAACTCGCGATTTGTGACACAGGCCCCGGTATTGCGCCGGCGGATCAGGCGCGGATATTCAAGCCGTTCGCTCGCCTTGAACGCAGCCATCACGTGGAGGGTGCCGGCTTGGGACTCGCCCTCGCCCACGGCTTCTGCCGCGCCATGGGCGGCGACATCGAGATCCAGAGCGACGGGGAGTCCGGCACCACGGCGCTCGTTCGGCTCCGGTTGAGCATCGCACCGGAGCCAGCTGTTGCCGCCACGCTGGCCGAGACCACGGAACTACTGCTCAAGGGCATTCGCATCATCGTGGCCGACGACAACGCACTCGTGCGGCATCTCTATCTCGCTCAACTCAACGGTCAGGGCGCCGAGTGTGTTGGCGTAGCCGACGGGGCGGCCGCGTTGGAGGCGACCGTCAAAAACCCGCCCGACATTCTCCTGTTGGATCTCGCGATGCCTAAGCTCGATGGCTTGGAGGTCGCGCGGCAAATCCGTCACAGAGGCCAGTTGCAGGTCCGCATTATTGGCATCAGCGCTCACGGTAATCCCGAGTATCGCGAGCGCGCCCTACATGCAGGCATGGATGAGTTCATGGTTAAACCCGTCAGCCTCAAACAGCTCAGCCGTGTCGTCAGCCAGCACCGCGGCGCCGATCTGCCGATCCGCGAAACTGAGGTTCCGGCTGCTCTGCTGCGGCGGTTTCTGGAGGTGTTCTCCCAGGAAACACCGGTAGTTCTCAAGGAAATCGAAGAGGCGTTGCAAAGCAGCGAGTGGCAGCTGTTGGAACAACGGGCGCACTATTTGAAGAACAGCGCATGTGTGATGGGAATGGCTGAACTCATCGATTGCTGCGAAGCGGTCTGCGAAACGGCCCGCCTTCGTGACTTGGCTACCGCTACGGTCGCGGTAAACGCCTTGTCCGAAGAACTCGCCTCCTCCGGGTCGGGCGCGCAACAAATCTCTTCCCGTTGAAGTCCGGACACAGTTTGCTACCGGCATGGGATTTTTCGATCGTTTCTCCGGGAAAAAAACGGAGCCCGCTGCCCCCGTGCCGGCTCCGGCTGCGCTGGCGAATGGTCCGGCTCCGGCCGCGGCGGCTCCGGGTGCGGTCAAGCCCCGCCTCGCTGCGGCGCGCGAGAAGCTCGATCTGAAAGACCTGCCCGGGGCGCTGGCCGTTTACGAGGAACTCCTCGCCGCGCCCGGCACCGGCGACCGCGCCGATGTGCTCGTCGCGATCTCCGGCGATCTCGGTTCGCATGGGCACGTCGCGGAAATAATCGAGCTGATCGCGCCGCGTTATGATGCGGATCGGCATGGCCCCGCGACGGGTTTGAATTTGCTGCAGGCCTACCTCGCGGTGCGCAACGCCGACGCCGCGCAGCATGTGCTCGATATTCTCTTCTCCCTCAATCGGCCGGAACTCGAGGATCGCTTGCATGGTTTTTCCAACGCGATCGCGGAAATCCTCGCCTCCCCGGATACCGGCGTCGGGGCTCCCGGGCAGTCGGGCGGGCCGGCGGATGCGCCCAAAATCGGGCTCATCACGATCAGCAAACCGATCTGGTTTTACGGCCTTGAGCCGCTCACGGCGCAGATCCTGCCGCCCAAGGAAGGCCGGCTGCGCCGCATCGCGTTTGCCCAGCTCGCGCTGCCCGGTGTGATCACCAACGAGAAAAACGCGCGTCAACCCGAGGACGAGCTCGGCCGGCTGTCGCGTGCCATTCCGCTGTGGTTTGCGGAGTCGTTTTATTTTTGTCCGTCCTACGCCGCGGTGGCGGCCGTGGGCATTCGGACCCCGCCGGCGGGGCAGGGAGAGAATCACCACATCGCGTTCGGCGCGGAATGGACGACGGAAAATCTCCGCCAACTCGTCGAGTCGAACGGCGATCCGATCGACTACATCGTCACGGGCTCGCTGCGCGCGGTGTCGGGCGATTACGAAGTGACGCTGCGTATTTGGGAAGTGAAGACGTTTCGGGAGCGCAAGGCTTTCAGCGTGCGTTGGACGCCCTCGACCGCCGACGCGATGCTGACCCAACTGCACACCCAGCTCCGGACCTACATGGAGTGGTCGCCCGCCAGCGCGGCGTTTGCCTACATTCTGCCGACGCAACCGCGCGCGTGGTTGGAGACGCTGGGCGCGTCGCTCGGGCTTTTCCTCGTGGGGAAAGCCATTCTCGCGCGGGATCAACTCGCGCCCGTGGAAACAGATCTCCGCGACACCGCGCAGCGCGCTCCCGCGGGGGAGGCGGCTTCGCTCGCGTTCCTCACGCTGCGGGATCGGGCGGTGAAGCTTGGTTTCGCCGCGCCGCCGGACGTCGCGTTGGCGCGCTCGCCGCTCGTGCTGCAGGCCCAGAAGGCGCTCGGCTGAGCAGCGCCATGCACGAACGCACCTCCGATCTGCGCATCCGCGCGCAGAAACCGCTCATCGCCCCCGCCGTGCTCGAGGACGAGCTGCCGCTGTCCGATGAGGGCGCCGCGCTCGTCGCGCGCACACGGCAGGAGGTCGCGAGCATCATCACTGGCGCTGACGACCGACTCCTGGTGGTGATCGGACCTTGCTCGATCCACGAGCCGGCGGACGCGCTGGAGTATGCCCGGCTGCTTCGTCCGGTCGCCGCCCAGCATGCGCCAGAGCTGCTGCTGGTGATGCGCGTGTATTTCGAAAAACCCCGCACGGTCGTCGGCTGGAAAGGGTTGATCAACAATCCGTTTCTCAACGGCAGTTACCACATCAACACCGGTCTGCGCCTCGCGCGGAAGTTGATGCTGGACGTCGTGCACAGCGGGTTGCCGGTCGGCACGGAGTTTCTGGATACAACGCTCGGCCAGTATTACGCCGATCTCGTTTCGTGGGGCGCAATCGGTGCGCGCACGGTTGAGAGCCAGGTGCACCGCGAGCTGGCGTCGGGGCTTTCCATGCCGGTGGGTTTCAAAAACCGCACGGACGGCGATGTGCAGGTGGCGATCGATGCCATCCGCTCGGCGCGGCATCCGCACTGGTTTCCATCGCTGACCCGCGAGGGCGCACCGGCGGTGATGGGCACGACGGGCAACGAGCACGCGCACCTCGTGCTGCGCGGCGGCACGCGCGGCCCGAATTTCTCCGCGGAGCACGTGCGCGCCGCCGCCGAGCTGCTGCGTAAAAACGACCTGCCTTCGGGGGTGATGGTCGATTGCAGCCACGCCAACAGCGGCAAGGATCCGGCGCGCCAGCCCGCCGTGGCCGCCGACCTCGCGGCGCAGATCGCGGGCGGCGAGCGCGCGATCGCGGCCGTCATGATCGAGAGCAACCTCCTCGGCGGCGCGCAGGATTATCAGGCGAAGCCGCTCGTGCCGGGGCGCAGCATCACCGATGCCTGCCTCGCGTGGGAGCAAACGTTGCCGGTCCTCGAGGTGCTGGCGCAAGCCGTGCGCGCGCGCCGCAAGGCGTTCGCGGACTCACGCAGTTGAGAGCTTAGTGCTGAGAGTCGAGAGCTTGTTGTGCGATCTTGAGAGCCCGACATGGCGCTTGACGACGCGGTCGGCCGAGGTGGGCCGTGCACTCCGTGCGCGGCGGCTCGACGGACGCACTCACGACCGCGCGCGGAGCGCACGGTCCACCTTTGAGCTACCAATGGCTCATAAGATTTGGACTTCTCATTGGTAGCCTCGCGACCTCCGGGCGCGATCGGTTCGACGAGCCACTTGACCTAAATTCGGCAGTTGAAACGCGGAGCGCGCGGAGGACGCGGAGCAGAACGAAAGAGAATCCAGTGTTCGGATTACTCACCTGCCGGGTAAAGGGCCTCGGCGCGAAACCCCCGGGTATTCTCCTCTGCGGTCTCCGCTGCTCCGCGTTTCAAAGGCTCTTTCTAGGCTTAGCGAGCGGCGCGCCCGGAGGTCGCGGCCCTACCTTACTAGCGGCAGTGCAGTCTAAAAATCACCGGCGGTCGGTAATAGGCGCTGGGTCTGGCCAAACCGCCTACGCCAGCACCGCGAGCTGACCGCAGCCGGCGGCGATATCGATCCCGCGGCGTTGCCGCACCGTGCTGGGAAGCTTGAACTCATCCGCCAGAGTGCGCTGAAACTGCTTGGCGGCCTCGGACCGCGTCGGCGCGCCGTCGTAACCGGAAGTTGGATTCAGCGGAATCAGATTCACCTGCGCCGGCAATCCGCGGAGCAGCGCGCCGACCGCCCGCGCGTGATCGACGGAGTCGTTTTTTCCCTCGATCAGCGTCCACTCATAGAAGATGCGGCGACCGGTGGTCTCGCTATAAGTGCGACACGCCGCCATGAGCTCATCGAGCGGCCATTTTTTCGCCGCCGGCACAAGAGCGGCTCGCTCCGCCTGGTTCGCTGCATGCAGCGACACCGCGAGGTGCAGCGGGCGTTTTTCCTGCGCGAGGCGCAAAATCCCCGGCACGACGCCGACGGTGCTCAAAGTGATCCGCTCCGCCGCGATCGCGAGGCCCGCTTCGTCGCGCAGGATATCGATCGCGTGCATCACCGCGTCGTAATTGTGCAGCGGCTCGCCCATGCCCATGAGCACTACATTCCGCAGGCGCGGTGGAGTGTAACGTAATACGTTACACTCTACCCTGGCCGCAGTGCGCAGGGCGCGGGCGACGTGCACCGCCTGCGCGACGATTTCGCCGGGCGTGAGGTGACGGGTGTAGCCCATCTGGCCGGTCGCGCAAAAGACGCAGCCCATTGCGCAGCCAACCTGCGAGCTGAGGCAGGCCGTGACGCGCCCCGTGAAACGCATCAGCACGGTCTCGATCCGTTCACGATCACCGAGCGTGAGGAGATATTTGCGCGTGAAGCCGTCGCTCGAATCCGTCTCGAGCGCGGTCGGCAGCACGCCGAGCGACGCCGTGGAGTTGAGCCAGGCGCGAACCTTTGGCGGCAACTCGGGCATGGCCTCGGTGGAAAACGAATCCGCCAGCCGCAGGTAGAGATAATTCCAAAGCTTCTCCGCGTGCACCGGCGAGAATCCCTCGCGCACGAAGCGCAGGCGCAACTCCTCGCGGGTGTAGTCGTAGAGATTAACGGCGGTCATGCGATCGATCCTTAAACGCGAAGACGCCAACGCGTGAAGATGCGATCGGAGTGAACCACGAAACACACGAAATACACGAAAGGAAGACGCCAATGACTGAATCGATTTTTCTCACTCTGGTTTTCGTGTATTTCGTGTGTTTCGTGGTGCCCCTCGTGAATTCTAGTGCAATCCGGCAAATCAGAAGAACGTGTAGTATTTGCCGGCCGCGAGGCGCTGGATCAGCAGCGCGAGCTCCACGGCGTGGTAGTCGCCCCACATGCACGCTTCGCCGCAGGGGACCGTGCGGCCCTTGGGAATGTGATCCCAGCCGTTGGGGCGGTGGTAGACGCTGTGCAGCAGCAAGCCCTGGTGCTTCTTGTCCGTGGAAAGATACGGCTCGGCGAAAAGCGTATCCGCGATAGTGAGACCGGCCTGGAAATATTTTTTGCCCGCCGCGGTCTCGCCCTTGCCCGTCAGATAATGCCCCAAGCGAAGGAAGCCCTGCGCGGCGATGGCGGCCGCAGAACTGTCGACCGGTTCATGCGCGTTGAAGGGGTCCGCGTTCTTCTTGGAGGTGTCGCCCAGCTTGTGGCTGTTCAGCGCCATCGAGTCCCAATACGGCACGCCGTCCTTGGCTGAGTAGCCGTCGATGTAGTAGTCGCTGGTCGCGCGCGCCGTTTCCAAAAACAAATCCGTGACCGCACGGCGCCCGCCGACGGCGTCCAGATCGGAGCCCTTCACCGTATCCAAATACTCGAGCTGTTCCGCATAGCCGCAGATGATCCAGGCGGCGCCGCGCGTCCACGTGGTGAAAGGAGAGTAGCCCTGCTGCGAGCTGGGGCAGCGGAATTGGCCGTCGTTGCGATTGAACACGCTCTCGTGCGCCACGCGTCCGCGCACGTCGTAGCTGTCGCGGCCCGTGCCGAAGAACACATTGAAGCGCGCGGTGGTCGCGGCGTGCTCGATGGCGCGATGGAGCAAGTTGATCGGTTTGTCGCCCTCGCCCATCAGCACGTGGCCGAGCTGGTGCGCGACCACGAGCGAGCGCATCGAGCGAATCGTGTCGGCGAAGAGCGACTGCGGGCCGTTGAACGAGTAGACGTAGCCACTGGGAGTAACGCCCACGCCCGCGCCGGTCGCATTGCTCTCGGCGCCCGGGGACCAGGGCTGTTTGTAGGCGGTCGTCACATGCCGGGCGGCCTGCACCGCGCCGGAGGCTTTCAACGCGAGCTCGGTGTAGTCGAGCTCGCCCTGGTCCTTCGCGATTCTGCCCTCGAGAATCAGGCGGCGGAGATTGCCGTAGGTGGAGACGTTGTTGAAACCGTGGTCGTGCACCCCGACGTGCGAGACGTGAGAGGCCATGTATTTCACCGTCTTCTCTCGGCCGAGCTTGAGCATGGATTCGTCGCCGGTGGCGTCGTAATGCAGAAACGCCATGCCGAACTGGAAACCCTGCGTCCACTCGGTCCAGCCGCGCGAGGTATACTGGC
>JANPIT010000038.1:0-1823 GCA_031425115.1 Opitutaceae bacterium
GGTCGCCCCAGAGGATCACGATCGTGTTCTTCGCGAATCCCTGCCGGTCGAGTTCGTCGAGCAGGCGGCCCACTTGCGCGTCCATGTAGCTGATCGAGGCGTAGTATCCATGTTTCAATTGCCGGGCGAGATCGTCCGGAATGGAGCCCTCCGGTATGCCGTGGTAGGCACGCATCTCGCCGCCAGCTTGCACCGCGTAATCGGGCGCGTCCTTCGGGCGAAATTTGTTCGGCGCGAGCTGGATTTTCGCCGGGTCGTAGAGATCCCAGTATTTCTTCGGCGCGACAAAAGGCAGGTGGGGCTTCAGGAATCCGACGGCTAGGAAGAACGGTTCTTTCTTCGCAGCGATCTCGCGCAGCGCCGTCACCGCCAGCTCAGCGACCATGCCGTCGGCGAAGGTGTTGTCGGGCACGTCCGCGCCTTCGAAGGCGGGACCGCGGGAATTGCGCGCCGTCGGGGCTTTCTTTTTTGCGCCCTTCTTCTTGGCGGCTGCGTCCAGCTCGGTGGTGGCGGGCTGCCGTTGGTGAAGCGCCAGATTTTCTGGAAGCCCATACGCCTGAGCGCGAGGCTGCTGCGATGGCACGGACCAGGAAGGGGCATCGTCGAACCCGCCGTGGAAAATCTTGCCCATGCCCTGCACGAAGTAGCCGTTATTCTTGAAATGCTGGCCGAGCGTCACGACGTTCGGCAGCGCGGTGCGGAAATGCGTTTCGAGGTCCCAGACCTTGGTGGTGTCGGGCCGCGTGCCCGTCATGAGACTCGATCGCGTGGGTGAGCAGACCGCTTGCTGACAATATGCGCGGTTGAACGTGATGCCGGCCTTCGCAATGCGGTCGAGGTTGGGGCTTTTCACATAGCTCGCGCCATAGGCGCCAAACTCCGGGCGCAAATCATCGACGGCGATAAAGAGGACGTTGGGGCGATCGGCCGCGCGGGCGAACACGGCGCACAACACGCAGAGTAGGAGGTGACGGATGAGTTTAATAGGGATCGATGACAGGGTAAAATCACTTGGCGGAAGGACCGGCGGGGACGAGCCCGCGGGGCCGGTTGGCGGGGCCGGGCTTGGGCGTCGGAGAATCTTTCAATGCGGCCTGCGCCTCGCGGAGCGTCGCGGTGAGAGCGGGATCGGCCGCGCGATTGTGATACTCGCTGGCGTCATCCCGGTGGGAGTAAAGCTCGCGGCCGGCCGCGCCGCCGTCCCACTCGGTGTAGCGCCATTGCGCGGCGATGACGGTTTGGCTGAGCACGTCGCGGAGCGCGGTGACGTCGTAGTGATACACCATGGAACGGGCAATCCGCGTCGTGCCTTCGGCCCCGCCGCGCATCAAAGGAACGAGCGAGCGGCCCTCCAACTCCCTAGCCGCGGGGAAACCGGAGAGTTCCAGCAGCGTGGGGTAGATGTCGAGCAGCTCCACAGGCGACGCGACAGCGCGACCCTTCGGCACACCCGCGCCGGCGATGATGAGCGGCGTGCGGGTCGCGGCGTCGAACGCACTCAGCTTAGCCCAGAGACCGCCGTGATCGCCGAGATGAAAACCGTGATCGCCCAGGAGGACGACCAGGGTGCTGGACCACAGATCGTGACGATCGAGTTCGTCGAGCAGCACGCCGATCTTGGAATCGACAAACGAAACGCACGCATAGTAGCCGCGAAGAGCGGCCGCGAGCGAAGCGGGTTGCGCGCAACCGGTCAGCTCGGTCTGCAACGCGATCGGCGGAATGTTGCGCATCGGAGGGTGAGGCGCGGGCGTGAGATTGTTTTCGTCGTAGAGATCGAAGAAACGTTTCGGCGCGGTCCACGGCAGGTGAGGCAGATGGAA
>JANPIT010000039.1:0-1771 GCA_031425115.1 Opitutaceae bacterium
CGGAATGTTTCGCCGGATGGCTTCGGTTCAGCTGGTGGATCCTACGACGGGAACGCTCATCGGCTTCCGGATCGAAGGGCTCTTCCCCGACGACAAACCCATCGCTCGGCTCCGCGGCTGGACGATCCACACGGCCTTGTCCGACGATGGCGGCCGCTCCTGGCACCACGAGACACCCGTCATCCATGACGGAGCGGAGTATTCCGCCGCGCATCCGCTACCCGGCGTCTGGACGGGAAAAAACTGCGCCTACATCGGGGACAAGACCTGTGTCCCCATCGCCTTGGCCGACGGGACCCTCCTCGTGCCGATCCAAATCGCTCCGCTGGGCCCAGATGGAAAACTCGCCAATCCGGCGGGCGGCTACACCTACACCCACGCCGCGGTGCTGCGCGGCCGGTGGAGCGCGACACACACGCTCCGTTGGGAAATGTCGGCGCCGATTGAGGCGGACCCGACCCTCTCGACCCGCGGCATGATCGAACCGACGATCGCAGCGCTCGATGAACGCCGCCTCATCCTCGTGATGCGCGGCTCGAACGATCGGAAGCCCGCGATCTTCGGCGCCCGCTGGGCGTCGTTTTCTTCGGACGCAGGACGCACCTGGACCAAGCCGGCGCACTGGACTTACGACGACGGCGTCGCATTTCACTCGCCCAGCGCGTGCTCGCAGCTGCTCACGCACTCGTCTGGCCGGCTCTTCTGGATCGGCAACATCTCGCCGCGCAATCCCGCGGGCAACGGCCCGCGCTACCCGCTCGTCATTGGCGAAGTGGACCGGGCGAGCGGAACTTTGCGGCGCGCAACTGTGGTGCCGATCGACGATCGCGGCGCAGGTGACAGCGAGTTTCTGGCGCTCTCGAATTTCCACGCGCGCGAAGACCGCGAAACGCACGAGGTCGTGGTTCATATGGCCCGGCAAGGGGTGAACTCGGTTGTTGGCAAACATGACTTCACCGCCGACGCCTACCTGTATCGTATCGCGGTGGAGTGAGGTCGCATCGTAGCGGGAGGCGTAGGCCTTCGCGCGAAACACTCACGCGTTCCGTTCCGCACAGCAACTCGCAAGGTTGCATGCGGGCCGCGGCGACCCGAACCAATCTTTCCAATCAGTCGACCACGGATGGCACGGATAACACGAATAAGAAACACCGAATTCCGCCGGCGAGCGGGTTGGTTTGCATCCGTTCAATCCGTGCCATCCGTGGTTAATAATGGATCGGCGCCCCAATCGCCGCGTTGATTTCCGTCCGAAGCCGGTCGAAGCTACGCGCACCCCACCCCGGATGTCGCTGCTGCGCGCCAGACTCGTTTGCCCTGTGCTCGTCTTTCTCCCGTTCGCCTCGCTGGCGTTTGCGGCAGAAAGCCGACTACCCGCTAATCATCCCACAGATGTGCTCACGCTGCTCGAACAGCACTGCGTCGGCTGCCACGGCGGCGAGAAAACCAAGGCCGGGCTCGATCTCACGACGCGCGACGCCCTGCTCCGCGGGGGCGAAAGTGGCGCCGCCGTAGTCGCGGGCGAACCGCAGCAAAGCCTGCTCTACCGCATGGTGACGCTTGAGGCAGAGCCGGGCATGCCGCACAAGGAGGACAAGCACTCGGCCGACGCGGTCCGAGCGTTCGCCGGCTGGATCACCGCGGGCGTGCCCTACGCGCGACCGCTGGATAAAACCGGCGCCGCCGCCACTCCCGCCAAAACCGGTTTCGTAATCTCAGACGCCGACCGCGCACACTGGGCGTTTCAACCGGTGCGCTCACCCGCACTGCC
>JANPIT010000040.1:0-15966 GCA_031425115.1 Opitutaceae bacterium
GTGAGACAGCTCCGCGATAGCGCGACTTACGCGCATCGTTGAGTTGCGGCACAAGGCACGCGTCGCGCGTATCGCGTTCGTGTTTTGTTTAAGCAGGAAGCCAGGAAGCCAGGAAACGGGCAGGGATGCCCCGGGGGCCGAGTCACGTGCTTCTTGGTTTTTTGGCTTCTGAATTCCTCCGACTGAAGGGTTCTCTCCTGGTTTCTTGGTTTCCTGCTTCCTGCTCCGCTTGCTCGATTCGCTACTGCGCGACGCGTTTTTGAAAGTTGCAGAATCTGCGGGACGGAACCTGTTTACCGGGCTCAAGTCATCGGCCGCCTTCGGGCGGCCCGCGTCGCCTTCACTCTTTCTGTCGCTATGAAAACGAATTCCTTCCTCCGCTTCGCGCTCCCGTTATTGTCCTTCGGCATCGCTTTCAGCGGCACCGCCGGGCTCACGCTCGCGGCGGCCGATAGTAAGACCGACAAGAAGACGCCCGCTGCACCCAAGAAGTATGTGGAGAAGAAAGGCACGCCGGTCGACGCGACCAAGTTGGACGAGAAGCGCGTGCCGCTGAAGATCAGCGTCGATACGAAGTCGATCAATCGCGACGCGGCCGATCGCGTCAGCTACGCGCCCATCATCAAGCGCACGGCCTCGAGCGTCGTCTATGTGCACTCGAGCAAGACGGTGCGTGCGCCCGACATGTCGCAGTTTTTCAACGACCCGATGTTCCGGCGCTTCTTCGAAGGTCCGGGCGCTCCCGGTGCTAACGAGGACGAGGAAGTCGCGCCGTCGCCGCGCGGTCGCGCTCCGCGTATCGCGCCTACGCCGAAGGGCAACAATCGGGGCGGCAGTGGGGTCGCTCCTCGCAACCGCGTGCCTGACCAGACGCAGCAAGGCCTCGGCTCGGGCGTCGTGATCACGGCGGATGGCTATATTCTGACCAACAATCACGTAATCGATGGCGCCGACGATGTGCGCGTCTCAATTGGAGAATCCACGAAGCGTTATGAGGCGAAGGTCGTGGGGCGCGATGCGTTCTCTGATTTGGCGGTCTTGAAAATCGAGGCCACAGGTCTTTCCCCGGCGGTATTTGGCGACAGCGAACAACTGCAAGTGGGCGACGTGGTTCTCGCGATCGGCAATCCGTTCGGCGTCGGCCAGTCGGTGAGCCGTGGTATCGTGAGCGCGTTGAGCCGCGGGGTCGGCATCGGGCCGATCGAGGATTTTATTCAAACGGATGCGGCGATCAACCCAGGCAATTCCGGCGGCGCCTTGATCGATACCGAAGGCCGCGTGGTCGGCATCAACACCGCGATCCTCAGTCGCAGCGGCGGATTTGCCGGCGTGGGTTTCGCGATTCCGATCAATCTCGTGCGCAACATCGCCGAGCAGCTCGTGAACAAGGGGCGCGTGGACCGCGCGTTTCTCGGCGTGGCCCCGCAGGATATTACAGATGAACTGTCCTCCCAATTTGGCACCGAGCGAGGCGCCATTATCAGCGAGGTCACGCCCGACAGCCCGGCGGAAAAAGCCGGGCTCAAGGCGGGCGATGTGATTACGAAAATCGATCAGACGGAGATCCGCGATTCGCGGCATCTGTTGCTGACGATCGGCCAGCTCTCGCCCGACGCGCAGGCGAACATCGAGTATCTGCGCGACGCAAAGAAGGGTGCAGTGCGGGCCACGCTCGCTCGTCGGCCCGAGTCAGCGGTCGCGAGCTTGGAGGAGCCGGGCACGGGAAAAGATGTCGGGGTCCTCAACGGAGTGGGCGTCGGAGAAATCACCGCGCAGCTTCGGGATCAATTACAGCTGCCGCCGCGGGTGAAGGGTGCGCTGATCACGAGCGTCGAGCCCGACAGCCCGTCGGCGAAACAGGGTCTGCGTGAAGGCGACATCATCATGGAGCTCGACCGCAAACCGGTCGTGGATGCCGAGGAAGCGGTGAAATTGAGCGAAGAGATCAAGGGCCCAAAAGTGCTCGTGCTCATCTGGCGCAACGGCCGCACCCGCTATCTCTCGATCGACGAATCGAAGTGAGGAAGCGCGGACGGCGGCAGGGGTGAATGGGGAATGTGGAAAGCGGAAAAGATGGAAAAAGACAGGGGCTAAGTCTGCGTCCTGTTCGTTTCCTGTTTTCCAGCTTTCCACATTTAATTCCGGTGGTTTGAGGCTTCGCCCACAATTCCCACTTGCGATCTACTACAAAAGTAGTTTTATCTACTACACAAAGCCGATGCGTGCCCCGAAGGATTTCAAACCCACCCGGCTCGAGCTCGAGCTGCTCAATGCCCTCTGGAAACTGGGCTCCGGCTCGATCCGCGAGATCCAGGAAAGTCTGCCCGAGGAGGCGCGGCCGGAATACACCACGGTTCAGACGATCATTTACCGGCTCGAGGAAAAAGGGGCGGTGGAACGCACGAAAAAAATTGGCAATGCGCACATCTTTGCGCCGCTCGTTTCGCGGCAGAACGCCTTCGCCACGTTGATCGAGGACTTCATCGGTTCGCTCGGGGGATCGGCCGAGCCGCTCGTCGCGCATCTGGTCGAGACCGGCAAGATTTCGTCCGCCGAATTGAAGCAGATGGAAAAACTCATCAAGGAGCGGCGCGTGAAATAGCGCGTCCCGTCTCGCGCGAAGTTCAACCCCAATTCCGCCATGAATGCCATACCCCGGCTCCATCTCGTCGCGTCACCTTGGGTCGCCGAATTGCTGACGCATCTCTGGCAATCAACTGTCGTCGCACTCGCGATTCTCTTGCTGCTGGTGCTGGGCCGCCGGCTGTCGGCCCGAACGCGGCGCACGCTCGGCTGGATCGCACTGGCGAAATTCGCGCTGCCGGTGGCGTGGCTCGGCACCCTCTTCCGGCGCTCCGATACTGCCGCGCAAGCCGGTTTGATGAGCGATCCGTCCGGGTCGCTCGCCGGTATCACTTCGACCGCATGGGTGGCGGCCGCTGCGCCGGTCAGCGCCTGGGTGCCACCTGCCGGGCTGTGGCCGCTGCTCGGTGGCGGGTGGGCGGCGGTGGCGGTAGCACTGATCGCGCACTGGGCGGTCCGGGGTGTCCGCGCGCGGCGCGCGTTGATGGCCCTGGCCCGACCGGTGGAAGACTCGGTGGTGCGCGAGGTCGCGGCGGCGGCGGAGCGCGCGGGGCTCCGGACGGCGCCGCGCTGCGTGGAGGTGGAGCGGGATCACGGACCGGGTGCGCTCGGGATAGTTTCTCCGGTGCTTATCCTGCCGCGTGGATTGATGGACGGGCTTTCGCCCGCGGAGCGCGCGGCGATCTTGATTCACGAATGCGTGCACGTCCGACGTCGCGACAATCTCTGGAGCGCGGTGCGCGCCGTGTTCGTCGGGCTGCTCTGGTTCGATCCGATCGCGTGGTTGCTGAACCGCGCCATCGGGATTGAGACGGAAAAATCCTGCGATGAGCGCGTGCTCGAGATCACGGGCGACGCTGACAACTACGCCAGCGGGATCGTCGCCTCGGTGCGGCACACGCTCGGCTTGGTCGGTCTGGGATATGCCGCGGCGACGACGCCGCCCGTGGTGGCGCGGCTCAAGAACATTTTGGCGTATCCGGCTCGGCCTGACAATCGGTTCGCGCGCTGGGCGGTGGTGGCGCTGGCGCTCGCACTCGTAGCGCTGGGCGGTCGCGCGGGATCGATTGCGGCCACGGCGCCCGTCGTCACGAACGACGGCCCGAACGCTGCGGTGCGAGTGGCACAAGCGACCCCCGCGCCGATCGCCGAGGCACCCGCGCAGACGGCGCCGGCCAAGCCGGCCGACAAAATCGGAACCATCGCCCTCAACTTTGTTGGCCCGTCGAGCGTCACCGCGGAGGCGGTTTTCGCCGTGATGCAATTGCGCAAAGGCGGTGACTTCAATGAAGCGAGCCTCGATCGCGATATCCGCGCGATCTATGGGCTGGGCGCTTTCAAGTCCGTGGAAGTGAAACACGTGCCGGTTGGCAGCTCGACGTTCAACCTCCTGTTCGAGCTGACGGCCAAGCCGGCGGTGGGTTCGCTCAGCCGGCCGGCGACGGATCCGACGAGAGCCAACGTCGGTGCGGGCACCCTGGTGTTAGGTCCCACGGCGGGTGGGAATACGGGCACCGTCACCTCCCAACCCGCGACCGCGGGCACGCTCACGCTGAGTGGTGTCGGAGCGAACGCCAGCACCGGCGTGACGTTTGAGGTGCCGGCGCGGCCCACTTTCCCGAAGCCGTCGACTGCGCCGGTTGCCACGCCCGCGGGCGACGAGGAGTTGCGCGTTGCCCAGGCGCAACTCGCGGCGGAGAGCGCGGAATTGAGGCGGATGCGCGAGGCACGGGCGGAGGTCGTCGCACGACAAAGGTTGCAGCAAGAGCAGGAAGCTCAGAGCGCGGCGTTCGCGAGAGAACAACGCGCGGTGGCGGTGCCTGAAGGATTGCTCGACGCCTCGGCGGTGGAGGCGGCTAAACAGAAAAAAGAGGCCGCGGAGGCGCGGCTCGTCCTGCTGCGCGCGGAGCGTGAAGCGGCGTTGGCGCGGCTACGCGAGGCCAAGGGCGTCACGTTCGATGAGCCCGTCTTCGAGCCGAAGGACCTGGATCGTGCGCCGGCGGCGCAATTTCAGGCGCGGCCCCAGTATCCTTTTGAGATGAGGCGAGCGGGCATCGGCGGCAAGGTCGTGGTCGATTTCATTGTCGATACCGAGGGCAGGGTGCAGCTCGCTCATGCGATTCGGTCATCGCGCGTGGAGTTCGAGGCGGCGGCGGTGCAGGCGGTCAGCCGGTGGAAATTCCACCCGGGCCAGAAAAATGGGAAATCCGTGCCCACGCACCTGCAAATGCCGATCGTTTTTAGGCTGGAGAAGAACTGAGGCGGTGGCGGCGACCGTGTGCGTTTGGTTTGGCTGTTTAACTGTAGGCCAGTCCGCTTGCGGACGCGGTTAGGCGCGCGAGAGCGCGCTGACCTACGTTGGGCAGAACAAAAGACCACGACTCCCTCTCTCGTGCGGCCAGTTCGCAATTGAACGCCGCGGCGGCGTCCCCGAGCGTGGGCGCGCTTTCCGTTGCCCATGAAGATTGTTTTCCGCTTGTCCGCGTGGCCGATTGCCGCCGCGAGTTTTCTGCTCCTCGCCCGGCTCGCCGCGCAGGATATTACCGTTGGAGATCCGTTTTGGTTTTCGCACGAGCCGCCGCCGGACACCTCGCTCCGGACCGGCACGCTGCGCCCGAAGGTGCCCGCCGAACTCGCGAAATCGGACGAGATCGGGTTTGTCGTGCTGTCGCGCAACGTCGGGGCGGACGGGCAGATTCTTTCGACGCTGACCAAGGGCACGCATCCGCCGCTCGAGCGCGCGGTCGATGCGGAATGGCGTGACCGCGACTGGCAGCTCCCGACGGTGAAACGCGAGGGGAAGCGCGTGGGCGCCCGCGTGTGGGTGCCGGTTATTTTCAATCCGAAATCCGCGGCGGCAAAAGGCCCCGACGCCACGCCCCGATTGCTCGCCGCCGCGCCCGCGCTGACGTTGCTCAAGCCCGCACCCAACGATCAGCCGCAAGTGGTGCGGATGAAACTTGCGCTCGATGCGACCGGCGCGATCACCTCCGCGACGCCCGTCAGCAAAGCAGGCGGCAACCTGCTCAAGGCGGTCGAGGACGCGCTGAAGGAATGGCGCTTCGCCCCGGCCCGCCAGGGCGGTCAACCGGTGGCGGCCGAGATCGTAGTGCCGGTGCTGTGCCACGGCATGCGGCGGGATATTTCAAACGCCACGCCCCCGCGCATTCTCGAGACCGTCCACGCCGATTACCCGCTCGGGATGCGCCGCTACAGCTTGAGCGGCCGGGTGACGGTCGATTTTACGGTGACGGAAGAAGGTCGAGTGACGCAGTTGCAGATCTTCGAGTCGGACAATCCCGCCTTCGACGAGGCGGCCATCGTTTCGATGCGGCAGTGGCGCTACCAGCCGGCGATGCGCGACGGCAAGCCGGTCAGCAGCCGCGAGCGGCGCACGATCACGTTTGATTACGACAACCCGGCGGCCTTTCGCGTGAACGAATCGACCGATCAATCGAAGCTGCCGCCGGAGTTTCGCTACGACACGGCGGCGAGAGTGCGGGCGGTCACGCTGCCGGTTTATCCGCACGCCCTGCGGCGCGATGCGGTGCGAGGCAAAGCGCGCGCGACGATGCTCGTCGATCCGCGCGGCCTGGTGAGCGCGGTGAAGGTGGGCGAGGTCGATCGGCCGGAGTTTGGGCACGCGCTGGCGGCGGCGTTGCAGGGCTTCAAATTTGACCCGGCGTATCGTGACGGGAAGCCGGTCCAGAGCATGATCGGATTTGAACAAGTATTCAGCCCCTTCGAGTTGCCCGATGAGCCCGGTGACGATCTGCTTGGCCTGGAGAAAAAATCTCCCGACAAGATTTTGCCGATCGCGAAACTGGATGTGCCGCTGAAGATCGTGTCGCGGCGCGAGCCGATTTTCCCCATCACTGCCGCAGCGGGTGTGACGAAAGGCGAAGCGGTCGTGGAATGCCTGATCGACAAGACAGGCCGCGTGCGGCTGCCGCGGATCAAGTCGGCGAGCGATGACGCGTTTGGTTATGCGGCGGTGCAGGCGGCGAGTGGCTGGTGGTTCGAGCCGCCACTCGTCAACGGCAAGCCGGTCGTCGTGCGCGAAGAGATTCCGTTTCATTTCGCCAGGCGGGCGCCGGTGAACCCGGAGAAGGCCCCGTAAGCGTGACTGTGGGAGGGTGCCCTCACCCCGCGGGATCGAGGCTGTGCGAGGGGCTTTACGCCCCGCGAAGTTATGCCACGGCTGCTTCGCGGAGTAACCCTTGGGGCTGCCCCCCTGCAGGCACAGCGTGAACGCGAGCAGGCCGTGGCGTTTCCACTCCGGCATCGCGGCGATAAACTCCCGCGTGTTCCGGTCGGCGTCCCATTTGCCGGTGTCGAGTTAGTTCCAGCGCGCGCGTGTCTCAGGATTCAGATCGTCGAAGATGCCCTGCACCATGCGCGAGTTCATCAGCATCCCTTCGATGGATACGCCGTCCCACGTGCGGCCGGCATAGGTCGGCTGGCCGTTGATCAGAAATTTCTCGCCCGAAATGGCCACTGTGGTGCGGGCGGCGGGCGCGGCGTGCGCACCGGCGGCGAGGGCGAGGCAGAACGCGGACAGGAGCAGGAGGCGCATGAGATTCAATAACGCTGGCCGATTCTTTTATAGATGAAGCTCAAGAGCCACGCGGGGCCGATGAGGAGGAAAGTGAGGTCCTTCAGGAACGATGGTTTCTTGCCCTCGATTTTGTGGCCGATGAATTGGCCGATCCACGCCAGAGCGAACGCGACGGCGCAAATTTGCCACACGCGCCAGGGCGCAAATAAATCGAGGAAGACGAGCGCGGAGTAGCACAGCGCCATGAAGAAAAGCAGGCCGGCGCTCAGGGCAGGCGAGAGCCACGCGTAGAACACCGTCGCGAGGGCGATCGCGACGAGCGTCCAATTGAACCAAGGCACTTCCTCGCTCAGTCGCTCGGGCACGGGAATCGACCAGATAAAACCCAACACGCAGGC
Organism: Opitutaceae bacterium; assembly: GCA_031425115.1. Lineage (GTDB taxonomy): Bacteria > Verrucomicrobiota > Verrucomicrobiia > Opitutales > Opitutaceae > ER46. The sequence goes on from JANPIT010000040.1 coordinate 7,540, forward strand.
GAAGATGATCGGCACGCACACCCAGTGGATCAGCTCGTTGGTGTGGTGCTGATGACTCTCGCCGTATTCGGCGAACCAGGTGTCGGCGGATTTTTTGGCGGCCATGGCTAAAGCACTACCAAGGTGAACCGCGGATGACCTAGCGCGGTATTGCCGCAACCAAATCTATAAACCACAAACCGGTTGAACCACGGATCGCACGGATTACACGGATGATAACCGGCAAACTCCTGGGTTCTTATTTGTAGCCGTGTCATCCGCGAAATCCGTGGTTTAATTCCTGCGGGCGTTGCTTCACAGCCGCAGGAAGATCTGGCGGCGATAGAGGAAACGCGCGAGCCAGAGCATCAGGGCGATGCCCACGAGTCCGAGCACGAGATCGCCGGTGCGCGGGGCGAAACCGTCGAAGAATGTCTTCACGTCGCCGCCCGCTAACCGGGCCGCCACGCGGCGGTAACCGAGCAGGTTGCTGGCCACGTAGAGGGTGATCGCGTTCATGCCGATCCACACGAGAGGCTGGCACCAGCCGCGGGCGCGACGGACATCGACCACATAGTAAAACGCCGCGAGCAGCAGCAGACTCCAACCGCCCGCCACGAGGACAAAAGTCGACGTCCAGATTTTCTTCACGACGGGAAATTGCAGGCCCCAGAGAAAACCCACGGCGAGTGCGGCCGCGCCGGCGCCGGCGGGCCCGGCAACTTTCTTCATCACACCGAGGTCGCTCCGCCGCAGCAGCAGGCCCGCGAATGCGCCGAGGAGGCACGTGGCGATGGCGGGCAGCGTGCTCAACAAACCCTCGGGATCCCAGTAGAGATCGTATTTGCGGCCCGGCAGATATTCGAAATCGAGATGGTTGGTGAGATTTCGGCCGGGCTCGTAGCTGCCAGTCACCCGGGCGGCAGTGCCGTGATAGAAAGCGCGGGCCTGCTCGAGCGTGGGCTTGGCGACGCCCATCTGCACGGGCAGCGCCGCGCGTTCGAGTTGCACATCGCGGATGGGCACGAACGTAAGCAATGCCCAGTAGCCGACCAGAATCAGCGTCGTCGCCGCCGCGAGTCCGCGCGGTTTAAAGAAGCAGAAGAGCAGGCCGGCACCCGTATACGCCAAAGCGATACGCTGCAGCACCCCGAGGAGCCGGAGGTCGGGCCAGGCGTTGGTGACCCCACCGCTATAAAACAGGCCGAGCAGAAAAATCGCGGCGCCGCGCCACAGCACGCGTCGCACCGCGCCAGCCCGGCCTTCGCGCTCGATGAGACGCGTGAGCGAAAACACCATCGAGGTGCCCGAGATGAAAATGAAGAGCGGAAAGATGAGGTCGTAGAACGCGAAGCCATCCCAGGCCTTGTGGTCGAATTGGTCGGAGAGCCATTTCAACGGGCTGGTCGGTCCGCCCGTCATCGTGCCCAGCACCTGCATCACGAAATCGCCGCCGAGGATCCAAAACATATCGAAGCCGCGCAGGGCATCGAGTGACACGAGGCGGGGTGGGGCTACCGCTACGGGGGCAGCTGACGCTGTAGCGGTTGCAGATGCAGTCGGCGCACTGGAAGCGACGGCCAGCGGGGAAGGGGAATTCATGGCGACGCAGTGGCGAGCAGAGGGACTTCGGCGGGCGCGGTCAATTGCGGTCATGAGCCCGGGTCGGCGTGCGCACTACTCCGCCCTTGCGCGCTCGCGTGGAACGCGTCCTCTCTTGCGCGATGAAGGTCTCGTTTACGCCCAAGGAATACGCGCGTCTGCTCGAGTTGGCACATCTCGGTCTCTGGGTCGTCGGCGCGCGCCCTGACGATCCGGCCACCATGCCGGAGCGCTATGCGGGCATCGCGCAAAAGACGTTTCAACTCGCGGAACCATTTGGTTGTGCCGACCTGGTCGAGGCCGACGTCAACGGGCAGTATTTTCCCAACGAAAAGCTGACGCAGGGCGTGGTGCGGGAAAAGATGGATCAGTTCGTCGAGGACGCGTTTTGGAGCGAGCTGGTGAGCCGGCTCGCCGAGCGCGATCTGCGCTCTGAATTGGGCGCGACGAAGCTGAGCGATGAACTGACGCCGGAAGAGGACGAGCGCTTGTCCGCGATCGAGGATAATTATTGGCGCGAATTCGAAACGAAGGGCGTTGATCACCTCGTGTTGCTCAAGGGCGGCAAAGGTTGATGCCGACGTAATCCTGCCGCATCACTCCATCTCTTCTTATGCACGACCACCCCACTCCCCGTTTGTCTTCCACGCGCCGCGACTTCGTCGGGCTCGTTGCCACGGCTGGCGCGGCCCTTCCGCTGATCGGTCTCACGGCTTCGGCTCACGCCGCCGACGCAAAAAAGACCAAGGCCGCCGCTCCCGACTCGCCGTCGGTCAGCGGCCCCGCTGGCACGACGTCGATTCACGTTTTCTCCAAGCCGTTTCACTGGATGTCGCATGCCGACACGGCACGGATCATCGCTGATGCTGGCTGCGGCGGCATCGATTATACGGTGCGCGTGGCGCAAGGCCACGTGTTGCCGGAGAAGGTCGAGGAGGATTTGCCTCGCGCCGTGGATGCGGCGCGCGCCGCGGGTCTCAAGGTCGAGATGATCACGACGGATATCACGAGTGCGCGCGATCCGAAGGCCGAGAAGGTGCTGCGCACGGCGGCGAAGCACGGCGTGAAATTCTACCGGCTCGGCAATTGGAACTACGACACCAAGGCGGGCGTCTCGGCGACGATCGAGAAGCTCAAGCCCACGCTCAAGGAGCTGGCCGACCTCAACGGCAGTCTCGGTATCCACGGCGCGCTGCAGAATCACGCGGGGACGCGCATCGGCAGTCCGCTGTGGGATCTCTACGAGCTGCTGCGTGAGCTCGATCCGCGGGCGATCGGCGTGCAATACGACATTCGTCATGCCACCGTCGAGGGCGGTCAGTCGTGGCCGCTGGCGCTCCGGCTGCTCGCGCCTTGGATCCGTTGCACCGACATCAAGGACTTCAAATGGGAGCAATCGCCCGGCAAGGCCGTGATTGAGAACGTGCCGCTCGGCGAAGGGATCGTGAACTTCGACGCGTATTTCAAACTCGTGCGCGAGCTGAACATCCGCGGTCCGATCTCGGTGCATCTCGAGTATCCGCCGTTCGAGCGCACGCCGCAGATGTCCGAAGCCGAGAAACGCGTGAAATTCCTCGCCGCGATGAAGAAGGATATCGCGGTGCTGAAGGGGCACCTCGCGAAGCATCAAATCGCGTAGTCTGGTTTTAAGGTGGCGCGGCTTGACCCCAAGCCGCTGGTAGCGGAATCGCTTCGCTTCCGACCAGAACGGTAAGCCGCCCGCTTCGACTCGAACCAACGGCTTGGGGTCAAGCCGTTCCACCTCCAGCTCTCATTTCACTCATGTCTTCTCCCATCAGCATCGCCCGCGTCGGCGCCAACTTCGAGCGTGAGCCGCTCGTGCGGCCCTTCGGCTTCAAGGGCGGTTACCAAACCGAAATCTGGCAGAGCGCCGCCCTGCTGGAGAGCGCGGCGGGAAAGCGTGGCATCGGTGTGTGCACGCAGGGCGTGTTGTGGAGCGACGCGCAGGTCTTCGCCGGGCATTCCGAGAGCGGCGGCAATGCGCTCATGTATGCAGTAACGGAATACGCCGTGCAGCTGCTCAAGGGGCAGACGTTTTCCTCGCCCGTCGAGCTGCTCGAGTCGATCCGCCACGAAGTCTACGCCTACGCGAAAAAAATCACGGGTCACGCGGCACTGCGCGAAACGTTCGCGCTCAACGCTCTGGTCGGGGTGGATTTCGCGGCCTGGCTACTTTACGCGGCGGAAAACGGCATCACGCATTTCGACGATCTCGTGCCGGCGGCGTATCGACCGGCCCTCGCGACGCGACATGCAAAAATCGCGAGCATCCCGTTGATGGCTTACGGGGTGCCGATCGACGAGATGAAGGCGGCCGTGGAGCAGGGCTACTTCTTCATGAAGATCAAAATCGGCCAGCCCGGGACGCAGGCCGAGATGTTGGAAAAGGACAAGGCGCGGATTAGCGCGATTCACGCGGCGATCGGCGGCGCACGCACGCCGTATGCGGCGAACGGGAAGCTGCCGTATTACTTCGACGCGAACGGCCGCTACGAGAGCAAGGACACGTTGATGCGGCTGCTCGATCACGCGAAAGCGATCGGAGCCTTCGATCAGATCGCGTTGATCGAAGAACCGTTTCCCGAGGAACTCGAGATCGACATCCGCGACATCCCGGCGCGCGTCGCCGCCGACGAAAGTGCGCACACCGACAAGGACGCGCTCAAGCGGATCGAGATGGGCTACACGGCGATCGCGCTGAAGCCGATCGCGAAGACGTTGAGCATGTCGTTGAAGATCGCGCAGCTCGCGCACGAGCGGGGCGTGCCGTGCTTCTGCGCCGACCTCACGGTGAATCCGCTGCTCGTCGAATGGAACAAGAACGTGGCGGCGCGCCTCGCGCCGTTTCCGGGCCTTGGTCTCGGGCTGGTCGAGACGAACGGCCACCAGAATTATCGGAATTGGGAAACCATGCGCAGCTATCATCCCGCGCCGAACGCACCCTGGGCGCAGACGAAGCGCGGCGTCTTCGAACTCGATGCGGATTACTACGCGCGCAGTGGCGGGATTTTTGAGGGCGCGCCGCATTACGAAGGGATGTTTGCGAGAGGTGGAGCGGCTTGACCCCAAGCCGCTGGTTTGGGGCGATGCGCTTCCGCTGACGCGGATTGAGGACAAGCCGCTCCACCCCAAGGCAACCCATGATCGCTCTTCAAAACGCCGAACTCTTCCGCCTCGAGCTGAAGGCGCGCATGCCGTTCCGCTACGGCATTGCCACGATGACGGAGGTGCCGCTGGTGATCGCACGCCTCACCTTCGTGCTCGACGGTGTAACGCAGACCGGCCTGGCGGCTGATTTGCTGCCGCCGAAATGGTTCACCAAAGATCCGGCGCGCGGGCTGGCGGAGGAGATCGACGAGATGCTGCGCGTGATTCGCGCGGCGATCGGGCACGCGCGCGCGATGGCGGGCGCCACGCCTTTTGCCTTCTGGCGCGAGCTCTACGGCGTGCAGGCGGCGTGGGCTGCCGCCGAAAAAATGCCGCCGTTGCTGTCGAATTTCGGCACGTCCTTCGTGGAACGGGCGCTCATTCATGCGGTGTGTCGGGTGCACAAAACCACCCTCGCCACCGTGCTCCGCGAGAACTTGCTCGGCATCCAACTGGATGCGCTCCAACCGACGTTGAAGGGCATGACGCCGCGGCAGTTCCTCTCCGCGGCGCCCCCCGCGGAGATCTTCGCCCGCCACACGGTGGGATTGTCGGACCCGATCACGGCGGGCGATCTCGGGGCCGACGAGCGCGTCACCGATGGTCTGCCCCAGACGTTGGAGGAGTGTATCCGTTTTTACGGACTGCGGCATTTCAAAATCAAAATCAATGGCGAGGCCGCGCGCGATCGCGACCGGCTCACGCGGATGGCGGCGGTGCTGGAAAGTGCCGGCGGCGCCGACTACGCGTTCTCGCTCGATGGTAACGAGAGCTTTCACGACGTGCCGTCGTTTGCGGAGTATTACCGCGGGTTGCAGGCGGAACCGGCGTTGCGGGCACTCTGGCCGCACCTGCTCTATGTGGAGCAGCCGTGGCATCGCAGCGTGGCGCTCAGCCCCGCGATCGGCGAGCTGGCGCGCGCGTGGCCGGACCGGCCGCCGATCATCATCGACGAGAGCGACGCCGATCTCGCGAGTCTGCCGACCGCGCTGGAGCTGGGCTACGCGGGCACGAGCCACAAGAACTGCAAAGGGATTTTCAAGAGTGTGATCAACGCGGCGCTCCTGGCGCGGCGGCGCGCCGCGGGGCAGACCGCGGTCTTGAGCGGCGAGGATTTGGGCAACGTAGGTCCCATCTCCGTCACCCAGGATCTCGCGGCGCAGGCGGCGTTGGGCGTTACGAGCGTGGAGCGGAATGGTCATCATTACTTCGCCGGGCTCGCGCAGTTTCCGCGGGAGTTGCAGGCGCATGCGCTGGCGCAGCACCCCGACCTGTATGTGCCCATGGCGCCGTCTGCGACGACGGGATTCAAAGCGGGATGCCCGAGACTCGATATTCGCGCGGGCAAGCTGGTGATCGGTTCGGTCAACGCCGCGCCGTTTGGGGTGCCGGGCGAGGTGGATCTTTCGGGGCTGCAACGGGTGCGCGCTTAGCCCGGCGCTGAGCGGGAGGCCGGGACCAACGGCGTTCCCGGCGTTGCTTTTGGCGCGGCAGTCTGACGAGTTGGCCGCGTTGAATCTCCGCCATTCTCCCTATACCCTCGAGCTGAAGCACGCGTTCGGTATCGCGTCGAATACTCGCACGTCCACGCCCGCGATGCTGGTCGAGCTCGAGCACGATGGCGTGATTGGTTACGGCGAGGCCGCGATGCCACCGTATCTCGGCGAGAGCCAGGCGACGGCCACGGTGTTTTTCGCCAAAGCAGCTGCGCTACTCGCGTCCTCGCTCGCGGCGGATCCATTTCAACTCGAAGAAATTTTGCCGTCGATCGATGGGATCGCGCCCGGCAACACGGCGGCGAAGGCCGCAATCGATATCGCGCTGCATGACTGGGTCGGAAAAAAACTCGGCGCGCCCTGGTATCGCATCTGGGGACTGGATCCGCGGAAGGCGCCCGTGACGTCGTTTACCATTGGGATCGATACCGCGGAGGTGGTGCGACAGAAGACGCGCGAAGCGGACATCTACAAAATCATCAAGGTGAAGCTCGGTCGCAGCGAGGAGAGCGATCGCCTGATGATCGAGACGATCAGGCAGGTGACGGACAAGCCGATCACGATCGACGCCAACCAAGGGTGGACGCAGCGCGAGGCCGCGCTGCGGATGATCGAGTGGGCGACGACGCGCGGCGTGGTGTTCATCGAGCAACCGATGCCGAAAGAGCAACTCGACGACACGGCATGGCTGCGTGAGCGCAGCCCGCTCCCGCTGATCGCCGACGAAAATGTGCAGCGGCTCGCCGACGTGAAAAAATGCGCGGGGGCCTTCCACGGCGTGAACATCAAGCTGATGAAATGCACGGGCCTCCGCGAAGCGCACCAGATGATCGTCCTCGCGCGTGCGCTCGGCCTGAAAACGATGCTCGGCTGCATGACCGAAACATCCTGCGCGATCTCCGCCGCCGCTCAGCTTTCGCCGCTCGTCGACTGGGCCGACCTCGACGGCGCGGTGTTGATCAAAAACGACTGCTTTGAGGGTGCGACGATCGTCGAGGGGAAGATCACGTTGCCGGAGCGGGCGGGAATCGGCGTGGTGAAGCGGTGATGGGATCGAGGTGGAGCGGCTTGTCCTCAAGACGCTTTGTAGCGGAGCCGCTTCCGGCTCCGACGGAACGGGAAGCCTTTCCGCTACCACTTCGATCCAGCGCGTTGGGGACAACACGCGCCACCTCGATTCGGGTCTACAGTCCTAGGATCGGATCGCGCGCTGCAGCAGGTTCTGCGTGATGCGCTGCACGCGCGGATCGGGGCCTTGCGGTTTGGCCCAGTGCGTCCACGGGAGCATGTGGCCGGGGGGCGAGGAGAGGCCCTGCGCCCAGAAGATCGTCGCGGCGTTGAAGACGAAATTGTTTTTCGGTCCGGGGAAGATCGTGGCGGCGTAGCGACTCGGGGTCACGCCACTTGCCCACACCAGGCCTTCGGCGACCACTTCGTTGCGGGGGATTTTCGCGGGCGCGCCGTGGTGCTCCCAACCGACGAGTCCCGGAATACGATCGCCCTGTTTCATGCCCGTGCCTTCGAAGATCCAGTGCCCGGGATTGGTGCAGGTCCAGTCGCCGCCGCCGTTGAAGGGGATGACCGTGCGCGCTCCGATGATCGCACTCTCGTCGGGGCCGGCGCGTTGGTAATCCGCCGTGAACACGCGCCGTGCTTTCTCCACTTCGTCATCGGTAAGTCCGGCAAAGTGGCCGACGCGCTCGATCACGCGGTTGGCCTGACCCTCGCCCGACGCGGAGAAGGGACTGACGACAAAGACCGAATTGCCGCAAAGCCAGAGCACGTTAACGCCGGCGGCGATGGCGCCTTGCATGGCGTCGAATTGGCGGAGGTCCCAGTATTCGTCGTGACCGACGCTGAGGAAGGCCTTGCAGCGCGTGATCTGCGCCGAGTCCAGGCAGTCGCTGTTGGAGCAGTAGGTGACGTCGTAGCCGTGCTGCTCGAGCCAATACGCGAGCGGGAATTCGAAACATAGCCACTCGCCCGAGCCGATCGACTGCGGGTTCTCGTAGATCTGCGGGTATTTGCCATAGGGCCGGTCGAAGCTCGCGGCGACGCCCGGCACCTGTGCCCCGCGCGGATCGGTGTAGAGCGAGGTGTTATCAGGCCACTTGTTGTAGGCCTGCCAGGTGTTGTCACTGCATTGGAGCAGAATGTCCGCGCGGCGCATGTCGCGGACGAT
>JANPIT010000041.1:0-21430 GCA_031425115.1 Opitutaceae bacterium
GTTGCCCGCGAGCAGGGTGGGCACGGCCGCCCGCACCACCTGCCAGAAGGGAAAATTCCACGGCATGATCGCGAGGATCGTGCCGAGGGGCTCATAGCTGACTCGCGCGTTTGCCGGCGCACCGACGGGGCGCTCATCCGCGAGCAGCCGCGCGCCGTGCTTGGCATAATAATCACAGAGCGTGGCGCTTTTCTCGATTTCCGCGCGGGCTTGCACCAGCGGTTTACCCATTTCCGCGGTTGCGAGCGCGGCGAGCGTGTCCCGTTGTTCGCGGAGCGTGCGGGCGAGTGAACGAAGATGCCGCGCGCGGGCGGCGATGCTTAAGCCCGCCCATTTCGGTTGAGCGGCATGCGCCCCGGCGAGCGCTCGCTCGACGCTGGCGCGCGTATCTTCGCGGTAGACGGAGCGCCGGCGCCCGGTTGCCGGATTGATCGAGATCTGTGCCATGGCCTCACTGTCGCCCGGAGCTGCGTCCTGACAAACGGAAAGGCGGGCGTGGCTCGGCAGTGACGCCGAATCCCGAGGTGTGCACTTGAGGCGCGGCGGAGGACGGGCGTTCGGATTGCCGCTTGCGGGGGCGCAGTCGGCCTGCCAAATCCGCCGGATGTCCCGCGTCGAGAAGCGTCCGGTAACTGTGCATACGATCGCGGAGCACGTGGGCGTTTCTCCGGCCGCGGTGTCGACCGTGCTGGCGAACCGCCACGAGGAGCGGCGGCTGGCTGCGGGCACAGTCGAGCGGATCCGCCAAGCCGTGCGCGAATTGGGCTACGTGCCAAATGTGGCCGCGCGCCGGCTGCGGGCGCACGACCCCGAAGTGCACAGCCTGGATCTTGGCATTCTCACCACGTTCGAGGCGCCGCTGCTGCTCGTGAGTCGCGCCCTGCGCGAGCTGCAACGCACCGTCGACGCGCGCAGTGCGCCCGATCGGCGCTTCTCCGTGTCGATCGACATGTTTCACGCCGGACGGCTGCGCGAGATGCCGGGGCTGCTCAGCGCCAGCCGGTTCAACGGTGTCATCATTACGAATACGCTCCCGGCCGACGATGCGTTCCTAGCTTCGACCACGCTGCCTTACGCGGTCGTGGTGCAGGGGCGGCGCCTCCCTAATTATTGCTGCGTGCTCGAGACGCCGGGGGAGGCCGGTCAACGCGCGGCAGAAATTCTTCGCGCGGGCGGGCGCCGTCGGCCGGTCGTGCTGACGCCCTCGCTCGTGACCGAGACCACGGCGGATCGCGCGGCGGCGTTTTGCGCGGCGTTTCACGCGAGCACGGGCCACCAACCGACGCGGCTCACGGCGGCGGGATTCGCACCGGGCACGGGAGCTGAGGTGCTGCGGGCTCATCTCGCGAAAGATCCGCGGTGCGATGGCGTGTTTGCCGTGACGGATACGATGGCCCTCGGGGCTTACCACGCGATCAAGGCGCGCGGCCGCCGCGTGCCGCAGGATGTCGGCGTGGTGGGAGTAGGGGATAGCGAGCACGTGGATTTTTTTGATCCACCGCTCACGTGCGTGGGTCCCGACTACGATCGTGTGGTGGCAGAGATCGTCGGCCTGCTCTTCAACCTCATGAGCCGCCGGCGCGTGAAGCCCGTCGAAGTGTTCGTGCCGCCTACCGCGTCAGTCCGCGCGTCGAGCTGACGTTCCGGGCGGCAGCCGCGTTCGTTTGATTTTTGGGCTTGAAACCGAAATGAATTAACGAGTTTCTGCTAAATCGAGTTAGCAAACCCCGCCGAGCTCCGATTCGGCGCCAGTGTTCGACCCCAACCCCGCCATGCAAACCTCCGTTCGTTCTCCCCACCTCGACGCCCGCTGCTTCGCGCGGCCATTTTTCCTGCTGCTGTTCCTTCTGTTGGCCGTCTTTCCTGCCGTGGCGCGCGCCGCCGAGGCCACCTCGGTCGTGACTGGCACGGTGACCAATACCGCGACGGGGAACTTGCTGCAGGGCGCCAGAATCGAGATTCCGAAGCTTGGACTGGCCGCACTGACCGATAACACGGGTCGTTATGCGCTCAACGTGCCTGCCGGTTCGCACGAGATCGTCGCGTCTTACACCGGTCTGGATTCGCTGCGCCAAATGGTGACTGCGACGTCCGGCCAGCGCGCCACCCAGGACTTTGTTCTCACGACGGGTATCTACAAATTGGAGGCGTTCAAAGTCACCGGCGAGCGCGAGGGGAGCGCCGCCGCGATCACGGCGCAGCGCAATGCGGACAACGTGAAGAACGTCGTGGCGATGGATTCTTTCGGCAATCTGCCCAATATGTCCGCCGGCGAAGTTGCCATCCGGCTGCCGGGTGTGGCGGGGGCGCTTGATGATGAGGGCAACGTCACCGGGGTCATCGTGCGCGGCATGGGTCCGACCCTCAATCGCGTGACGGTGGATGGCGGATTGATTTCCAATTCCGCGGGCATGAACCGCCAGTTCCAGACGCACAGCCTTACCGGTGCGATGTTCGATCAACTCGAAGTCATCAAGGGCCACACGCCCGACAAAGGGGCCGATTCGCTCGGCGGCACGATCAATCTCAAGACGCGTTCGCCGCTCAGCATGAGGGAAAAGCGACGCATCACCTACAATCTTTCCGGCCGCTGGGCGCCGTCTTTCGCCCAGCACATTCCTTTGCGCAAGGACCACCCCTTTCATCCGTTGTTCAACCTGGCCTACCAGGAGGTCTTCAGCGTCGCGGGTGGCGAGCGTAACCTCGGCGTTTCATTGAACGCGTTCTACAGCGAAAATGTGGGCGGCTACTTCCGCACCATCCGTGATTTTGAAAATACCACCAACACTCCCGCGTATGTGTGGGACTACCGCACGCAGGACGCGTTCAACAATCGCAAGCAGGCCAGCGTGAATGTGAAAACCGAATTTCGTTATTCGCCGACGACGAAGTTTACGCTCAACGCGATCTACAACGACGCCAACGAGCCCTTTAACCGCCTCTACGAGACGCGCGCTTTCACGAACCAAACTGCGCCGAACGCCACCACTTCGGGTGTGGTTCCCGGTTACACCGATCGTATCACGACGGTTCGCCCGGTCGCGACCTCGGTGATTGATGTCACCGAGACGATGCAAAGTTTCTTCAACCGCACGCGGCAGATCGACCTCGGGGCCGAGCATAATTTCGGTCCGCTGCAGATCGACTGGGACGTGAATTACAGTCGCACGCACAGCAGTCTCGGCGCCGCCAACGGCGGCAACTTGACTCATCGGATCACTGGGATCGGCTGGATTCTCGACCGCACGCAGTCCGACCTTTACCCGCGATTCACCCAGACGGCGGGTCCGGACATCACCAATCCCGCGAACTATCGTCCCAACGGAACGCTCAATGCCCGCGACGACAATCGCTACATCGAAATCCGCAATGCGCGCGCGAATTTCAAGTATGACCTGCCGACGGCTTTTGCGTTTTCATTGAAGACTGGTCTCGACTGGCGCGAGCAGTTGGGCCGGGTGGACAGTCTGGCGCGCCGCTGGAGTTACCTCGGCACGACCGCGCTGCCGGCCGATCCATCGATCATCGTGTGGGACTCGCTCAAGACCGGTCGGAAGATTCCGCAATGGGAAATCGCCTCGTTCATCAAGGATGACGCGCCGGTGACGCCCTCCCTCTGGAGAGAGGATCTCTACTATCGTGAACAGCAGAAATATACTGGCACGCGCCAAGTGATCGAGACCGTCACCGCGGGCTACGCGATGGCGCAGGGCAAAGTGGGTCGCGTCGGTTTTCTGACCGGGGTGCGCACGGAAAAGACGGATGATGTCTCGTGGGGTTGGGTGCGCGCGCACAGTGGAAGCACCGCCGCCCAGCAAGTGGCCGATCCGGTGGGTTCCGCGACTCGCGACTATGCGGGCACCAAGCGGGACATCGAGGGCAGCTACACGAAATCGTTCCCCAGTGCGCACCTCACCTACGATGTCACGTCCAACGTGAAGGCGCATTTGAGCTGGTCCACGAGCTTCGGCCGGCCGTCCATGTTGAGTCTCGTGCCCGGCGAATCGTTCAACGACACGACCAGGGAACTGACGATCAATAATCCGAGTTTAAAGCCGCAGACCGCCACCAATTGGGATGCCACGCTCGATTACTACTTCGAGCCCGTGGGTAATTTGTCGGTCGGCTGGTTTCACAAGGAAATCAAGGACTACATCGTCAACGGTATCTCCCAAGGCACCGTGGCAACCGGCGCGAGTAACGGTTACGGCGGGGAATATGGCGGTTACAACCTGCTCACCTCGAGCAATGCGGGCACGGCTTTCGTGCAGGGCTGGGAGCTGAGCTATCAGCAGCAGTTCACGTTTCTGCCGGGATTGTGGCGCGGCTTGGGCTTCGCCGCGAACTACACGCGCATCGTGACGCACGGAGACTTCGGGGGCACCACGCAGCTCTCCACCAACCAGGTCGCCGGATTCATCCCCCAGACCGGCAATATCAATCTCTCGTGGCGCTATCGCTCGTTTAGCACCCGTCTCGGTATCAACTACACCGGCGACTACATCACCAGCTACACGGCCGCCACGGTGGGTCGTAACGTGTATAAATATAAACGCACCGTCACCAATCTCGGATTGGCCTATCGGGTGCGGCCCGCGGTAAGCCTCACCCTCGATATCGCCAATTTCACGAACGAGCCCCAGGGGCAGTATCGCGGGATCAGCGATCAAATGGAGCGCACCATCATTGCCGGGACCGCGATCACGGTCGGTATCGGTGGCCGCTTCTGACATGAACGACCTGTCGCGGAGCGAATGGCGCGTAGGGTTGGCGCTTGCCGCCATGCCGCGTTTTTCCATCGCGAAACGGCACGTCGGCGAGCGACGGCCTTACATGCCATTGAATCGTTACGGCTTGGTCCGATGAACGACCCGACACCTTGTCGTGCCTTGGCCTCCTGGATTTGGCTGCCCGCCCTGATCATGTCGCTGGGGTGGGGCCTGCGCGGCTTCATCGGTGGTGGGCCGCTCGGTGCGATGATACCCGGGGCGCTTGTCGCACTTTCGGTTTGCGTTCTCCTCGGTCAAACGGCCGGGCGCGCCGCTCAAGTCGCGGCCTTTGGCGCCGTGGGCATTGGGTTCGGCGGGCAGGAGACTTATGGGCAGACGGTGCAGTTCCTCTCACGGCCAGAGATGCTCCCGCTGGGTCTGGCCGGCCTGGGAGTCAAGGGAACGGTCTGGGGCCTGGCTGGCGGCGCTTGCATTGGAGTGGGACTCACCGTGCGGCGGGAACACCGGCGTTTCGTCCTGTGGGCGCTGGTCCTGTTGTTAGTCGGCACTTTTCTCGGATGGAAATTCATCGACGAACCCAAGCTGCTCTATTTTTCGAACCGGCTGGACCGGCCGCGAGCGGAGTTGTGGGCGGGGCTGCTGACGGGCGGCGGATTTTTTCTGGCAGGGCTGGCATGCACTGGGATCGCGCGGCTGCCCGTGCGTTTCGCGCTGGCGGGCGCGGTGGGTGCCGGGATCGGTTTCCCGCTTGGCGGCTTGCTCTCGCTCGCCGGACGACTCCTGCCGCTCGACAAGGCGTCATATCCGGGCTGGAAGGTGATGGAGTTTACCTTCGGCTTGTGTTTCGGCGCCGCCATCGGCGCTTGTGCCTATTGGAACCGGCGCTGCCTTGCCGACACCGCGCCCTACGCTCCGAACGAAGGGACGGTGAAACGCGTGTTCCCATTTCCGTCGGTCGTGCTGGCGCTCCTGGCGGCCGGTGTCATCTGGGCCGCGATGCAGTTGCCGGTCCGATTCACTTACACGGTGGCTGGCGTTGGGCTGTTGGGCTGGGTGCTGCATTCCGAGCGTTCCGCGTGGCAGATCGCGATTACGGTCACCGTGGGGGCGTTCATGCTCTATATCGTGGGGTTCTTTCAGCAACGCTTCCCCGCTTGGGCACCGTTGGGTTGGGCCGTGCTGGCGGGAGCGGTGTGGGCCACCAGCCAATTACTCGACCGATGGCAGAAGGAACCTGCGCATCAGGTTCGGCGGGTAATGCTGTGGCTGATGGGGGTGGCGGTGGTCGCATCTTACTGGCGCACGCTGCTGCTTGAGCGGATCGATACGGCACAGGTAATGGTGGAGCTACTGTTCACGTCGCTCGCCGTCGCCGTGACCACGCTCGTCGTGAGGCGGAGGTCCGTAAATTCCACGATGATTCGGGCATGAATATATCGCTGCAATCGCACTGCCCGGATTTTTTCCACGGTGTTCGCGCTGGGATTGGGACGGCGATCGGAAGCTCGACTTCCTGATGAACAGCAATCCAAACGTGAATTTCTTCCGCGGCCTCGGCAAAAACGCCGCTGGTCAGTGGGCGTTTCGCGACGAAGGTCTGGTGGGCCCGCACGTTCTCGCCCGCCCCGCGACGAAGCCCACGGTGATGCGCACGGCTGGAGTCGCCGCGGCCACGCGCCTCATCGGGGCGGATGGCACGAACATCTTCAACGAGCCGCAGAAAACCTACATCGGCTACGAGCACCGGCCGCAGCGTCTGATCTACACCGGCCAGGCCGTGGTCTTCGGTGTCAACGGCCGGTTCTGAGAAACGCGCGATGCCAGCGAATACCTGTAGCTACGAGCGCCAGCGAGTGGGGTCCGCGAAAAGGGGGAGCTACGAGCGTGAGCGAGTGGAGTTCGCGAACACGGGTAGCTGCGAGCGCCAGCGAGTGGGGTTCGCCGGCACCCGCTCGCTGGCGCTCGCAGCTACGACAATCATGTGGGTTGTTGCGTTCGTTTGGCTGGTGCACTTCTACGCGGCCGCGGCGCCGGCGGCGCGGCCCAACATCGTCTTCATCCTCGCCGACGACCTCGGCTGGCGCGACCTGCGCTGCGATGGTAATGCCTGGCATGATACGCCGCACCTCGACCGCCTCGCGCGCGAGGGCACGCGCTTCACGCAGGGCTACGCCGCCGCTCCGATCTGCTCGGCGTCGCGCGTCGCGTTGCTCACGGGGCGCTCGCCCGCGCGGCTCGGGTTCGAGTTCGTCACCAAGGAGCCAACCGCGAAGAAGCCCGATGCGCACGCGCTCGCGATCCCGCCGTATCCGCTGAATCTGCCGCTCGAGGAAGTCACACTCGGCGAAATGCTCAGCGGCACCGGTTACACGAGCGGCTATTTCGGCAAATGGCACGTTAGCCAGCACAACAACGGCTACCTGAACTGGTCCACGACGCATGGTCCGCGGCAGCAGGGCTACGCCGAAGGCGATCAGGATTTCGGCAGTCATTCCTACGGCGATGCGACGCGGGCCCAAGCCGACAAGGCGCCACTGCCGCACGGCGACTACGGCCGCGACGCGCTCACGGAAAAAGCGATCGCATTCCTCCGCGCGCACCGTAGCGACGCGAAGCCGTTCTTCCTGCACCTCAGTCATTATTATGTGCACACGCCGATCCGCTCGCGCGCCGCGTGGCTCGCGGAGAAATACGCGGCCCGCCTTCCCGCCGGCGCCGATCGCCGGCGCGCGGTTTACGGCGCAATGGTCGAGCTGCTCGATCACTACGTCGGCCAGTTGCTGACCGCGCTCGAGGAGCTCGGCCTCGCGAAGAACACGCTCGTGATCTTCACCTCGGACAACGGCGGCCACCCGGAGTTTTCCGCCAACAGCCCGTTGCGCGGCAGCAAGTGGAATGTCTACGAAGGCGGCGTGCGCGTGCCGTGGATTGTGCGTTGGCCGGGTCGTGTGCCGGCGGGCGCGACGAGCGATGCGCCGTTCATCGGCACCGATCTGTTGCCCACGCTCGCCGCGGGGGCCGGCGCGGCGCTGCCGGGGGGCGTGACGCTCGCCGGGCGCACCGCCCTACCGCTCGGGCTCGGCGCGCGCGCCGCCCGGCTGGAGGCTGAGCGGGCGTTCACGTGGCATTTTCCGTATTATCATCCGGAGACAGGCTTCGCCGCCACGCGACTGACGATCGGCGTGGACGACTTCGCCGTCAGCCAGACGTTTCCGCAGTCCGCCATTCGCGTCGGCGAGTGGAAGCTCGTGCATTTCTACGAGGACGGCCGCGACGAGTTGTATCGCCTTACCGCCGATCCCTCGGAGAAGAATAATCTCGCGGCCAGGGAACCGGCGAAATCCCGTGAACTCCGCGCGCGGCTCGACGCCGAATTGCGTGCCGCAAAAGCCCGCCTGCCAATGGCGGCCACGAAAGGATGAACGCTTCACTCGAATCTGGTCGGGCTCTGGAATTATCCGTTCTCCCGGTAGGTCAGCGCGCTTGCGCGCGCCTGTCCGGCTTCTCACCAGCGCCCGCAAGCGGGCTGGCCTACCTGGCAGTCGCGAATTCCCAAACCGCCCCTGAAGCTCCTCTGCCTTTTGTGCTCTGTTCATTTCGTAAGACCGAATCCCCATTCTCATGAAGTTTCTGTCTCTTTCCCTTCTCTTGGCGTGTTCACTGCTCGCCGCTGACAAAGCGCCGAAGAAAAAGGCTGCGACACCCGCTCCGAAATCCTCCGAGGAAGTCCTCCCGCGCCTCGCGCACAACAACCCCGGCACGCTCGCCGATCTCGGGGTCGGCCTCTGGGCGTGGCCGTTGCCGCTCGACTACAACGAAGACGGTCTCATGGACCTCGTGGTCGTATGCACCGACAAGCCCTACAACGGCACCTGGTATTTCGAGAATAGCGGCCAAATCGACGCGCAGCTAAAGCTCCCGATTTTCAAGCCCGCTGTCCTCATCGGCAAATCCGCGCCCTCGACCGGCATTTCCTACGTCGATGGGAAACCGATGATCACCGCCACCGCCTCGGCGCGGCCGGCCGGCGTGGAAATCTACGCTTACCGCGGCAATGTGTTTCCCGATTTTCGGAAATCACAATTTAACCAGCCGACGAAGATTCCGGTGCCCGAACAGATCCTAACCGAGCCGGGCAACATCCGGCAGAATCAATGGAAGTTCGTGGATCTCGATGGTGACGGCGCGCTCGATGTCACGGTCGGGATCGATTTCTGGGGCGACTTCGGCGCGCTCAACGGCGGCGAAGGCGCGTTCAACCCCAAGGGCGAATGGACGCGCGGCAAACTGCGCGGCTACGTCTACTATCTGCGCAACACCGGCACGACGGCGCAGCCCACCTACGCGCCCGCGGTTCGCCTGCAGGCCGGCGGCAAGGACATCGATCCCTTTGGCATGCCGTCGCCGAGTTGGGCTGACTTCGATGGCGACGGTGACATCGACCTGATCTGCGGCGAATTTCGCGACAGCTTCACCTATTACGAGAACACCGGCACGCGCACCAAGCCCGCATTCGCTGCGGGGCGGGCGCTCACCAGCGCGGGCGCTCCGCTCGTCATGGACCTGTGCATGATCACGCCGACGACGGTCGACTTCGATGGCGACGGCGACATGGACCTCGTCGTCGGCGACGAGGATGGCCGCGTGGCGTTTATCGAGCACACCGGCAAAGTCGTCGGCGGCCTGCCGCAATTTCTTCCTCCGCGCTACTTCCGTCAGTTCGCGGCTGACGTGAAGTTTGGCGCGCTCGCCACGCCGTATGCGGTGGACTGGGACGGTGACGGCGACGACGACCTGATCAGCGGGAACAGCGCGGGCTACATCGCGTTCATCGAGAACCTTGGCGGTTCGCCGCTCCGCTGGGCGGCGCCGCGCTATCTCAGCGGCGGCGGTAAACTCATCCGCGAGCTGGCGGGCCCGAACGGCTCGATCCAAGGGCCTGCCGAGTCGAAGTGGGGTTACTCGATCCTGAGCGTCGCCGACTGGGATGGCGATGGCTTGCCCGACATCATTACCAACGGCATCTGGGGAAAAATTGTTTGGTATAAGAACATCGGCACCCGCACCGCGCCGAAACTCGCGGCCGGCCAGCCCGTCGAGCTCACGCTGCCCGCGGGCACGCCGACGCCCAAACCCGCGTGGTTTTGGTGGAATCCCAAAGGCAGCGAACTCGCGACCCAGTGGCGCACGAGTCCGCAGATGGTCGATTGGAACCAGGACGGCTTGATGGACCTCGTGCTCTCGGACGCCGAGGGCTACCTCGCGCTCTACGAACGGAAACGCGGGGCGAATGGCGCGCTGACCTTGCTCCCGCCGCAACGCGTTTTCTGGAGCGAAGGCGCGAGCGTATTCACAAGTAATGGACAGCCGCAGAACCAGGAGTCGGGCCTGCTGCGGCTCAACGACGGCGTTTACGGCCGCAGCGGCCGCCGCACGTTCTGCCTCGTCGACTGGGATGGCGACGGCCAGACGGACATCCTGCTCAACAGCGTGCCCAACGTGAACTTCTTCCGCGCGACGGGCCGCGACGCGCAGGGCCGGTGGACGTTCAAGGATCAAGGGCCCGTCAGCACGCACATCCTCGCCGGACACGCCACCAAGCCGACCGCCGCCGATTGGAACAAGGATGGTATCCCCGAGCTGCTGGTCGGCGCGGAAGACGGCTACTTTTACCAAGTGAAAAACCCGCGCGCCAAGTGAGTAGGAACACTTCCGCATCCACTCGCTAATCCCATGGATAAACTATCCGCAAAGATCTGGTGGTCGATTCGATTTGTCCCCCTTGGGGGTCTCGGCTTCGCCGCGGCTGTAGCCCAAACGTCCGTTCCGGGCGGAGGATCTCTGGGCGGGAACGTCAGCAATCGGGCGACGGGGAATCTCCTCGAGGGCGTGTCAGTCGACGGGCTCAGCGGGCAGTTCTAGAAACCGGGCGTTACCATGTGGTCGCATTGCCTCAAAGTCCGAGCTTTATTCGCGGTCGCTGGCCTGCTGGGCGCCGCCCGCGGAGCGCAGCCGCCCGCGGAGCTTCCCCGGCTGGCCGTTAACAACCCGGGCCTGCTGGCTGATCTCGGCGTTGGACTCTGGGCCTGGCCATTGCCGATGGATTTCAACGGCGACGGCATGATGGATCTCGTGGTCGTTTGCACGGGCGTCCCTTCCAATGGCATTTGGTATTTCGAGAACAGCGGGCAGATCGACCCTGTCACCGGCCTTAGTGTATTCAAAGCCGGCAGCTATCTTGGGTCAGCCCGTTCCGAGCGGCCGCGATTGGATGCGCAGGTTTCCTTTGTCGGCGGCAAGGCTGTCGTCACCACTCCGGGCATGATACATCCCGAATTCAAGACCGCGGGTTTTGGGCGAGGGATCAAGCTGGTCGCGGACCCTGAAATCAAACCTGGGCCGGGAAGCGTCCGGACGCGGCAGTGGCGCTTGGTCGACTACGATGGAGATGGCGCCACGGATTTGGTCGTCGGGGTTCACTACGGTGGCGATCATGGTCGGGCCAACAATTACGATGCGGCTGGTGCCTGGAAAGGCGGCCCGCTGCGGGGCTATGTCTATTTGCTCCGCAATACAGGGAGCGACGTGGCGCCACGTTACGGCGATCCGGAACGCATCGTTACGGCTGAAGGTTCCCCGGTGGACGTCTATGGGCTTCCGTCGCCGAGTTTCGCCGACTTCCGCCGCAGCGGGAAACTGGACCTGATCTGCGGGGAGTTTCTCGATGGGTTTACGTTCTTCGAAAACATCGGCACCCGCGCTTCCCCGCGCTATGCCGCGGGTCGCCCATTGATCGTGGGAGGAAAATCGCTCCGCATGGACCTGTGCATGATCACGCCGGTGGCCGTCGACTTCAACGGCGACGGCCATGTCGACTTGGTGGTGGGGGACGAGGATGGCCGAGTGGCGTTAATCGAAAACACCGGTGAGGTGGTTGACCGCCTGCCGCAGTTTTTGCCGCCGCGTTATTTCCGGCAGTTGGCGGCCGATTTGAAATTCGGGGCCCTCGCGGCTCCCGTGAGTTTCGATTGGGACGGCGATGGACTACACGATCTCATCGTTGGGAACAGCGCCGGCCATGTTGGCTTCATCAAGAATCTCGGCGGCGTGCCGCCTCGGTGGGCCGCCCCGGTCTATTTATCCGCCGGCGGAAAAATGATCCGCGAACAGGCCGGGCCCAACGGTTCCCTGCAAGGGCCGTCCGAGGCAAAATGGGGGTATACAAATCCCAGTGTAGCCGACTGGGATGGAGATGGGCTGCCGGATTTGATCACGAACGGCGTCTGGGGCCGCGTCCTGTGGCACCGAAATATCGGGTCGCGAACGGCGCCACGGCTCGGCCCCGCGCAACCTCTCCAGGTTTCATGGAGCGGCACGGCCAGGAAGCCCGCGTGGAACTGGTGGAATCCCACGGGGAGCGACCTGGTTACCCAGTGGCGAACGACCCCGTGTGTCATCGACTGGAATGGTGACGGACTCCCCGATCTCGTGATGCTGGATGCCGAAGGCTTCCTCGCCTTCTTCGAGCGCCGTCGGACGCCGAACGGTGCATTGGAGCTCGGTGCTCCCCAACGCGTTTTTTGGGGGGAGGGGGAGAGCGCCTTCGATAGTCACGGCCTCGTGCGCAACAAGGTGTCGGGGCTGCTGCAACTGAACGACGCCGGAAAAGAAAATCCGGGCAGGAGTGGCCGCCGAACCTTTTGCTTTCACGATTGGGACGGCGATGGGATTCTCGACTTGATCGTAAACAGCCAGCCCGGCGTGAACTGGCTGCGCGGAACCGGCCGGAACGCGGCGGGGTTGTGGTCTTTTCGTCATGAGGGGCCGCTGTCGGCCCACGTGATCGCGGGCCATTCAACGACTCCCACCATGGTCGATTGGGACAAGGACAGTATTCACGATCTTCTGGTCGGAGCGGAAGACGGATTTTTTTATCAGCTCAAGAACATGCGCCGCTCTCCGAGATGACGCCCGTGCAACGACCCGGAAAAAAAATTACGCCGGCTGTTCGTGGCTGCGAGCGCCAGCGAGTGGACTCCGCTCGCTGGCGCTCGCAGCCACATGACACGGAATTTCAGTGTCGCTGCACGAGCAGGCATCACGTGAACGGCCGGGATTGAGCGCGACCATGAATACCATTCTCCGCATTCTCTCGCTTGTTGCCGTGTCGGTGGCGTGTGCCGCCAACGTTTGGTCCGCCGAGGCGCCGCCCTCGGAGCTTCGCCGCTACGATCTCGTGGTCTATGGTGCCTCGGGTGGTGGCGTGGCCCACGCCGTCCGGGCTGCGCGCGAGGGGCTCGATGTCCTGCTCGTGAGCCCGGTGCCGCACTTGGGCGGGATGCTGAGCAACGGGCTGACCACGATGGACACGCTTTACAACGGCGCACGCGCGCCGATTTACGACGAGGTCCGGCAGGCGATCCACGACTACTACCGCGACAAGTATGGCGCCGATTCGGAACAGTATCGGCGCACCCTGCCCGGCCAGCCGAAGATTAAGGTCGAGGCCCACGTCTTCGAGCAAATCATCGATCGGCTCCTGCGGGCCGAATCGCGGATCACCGTGCTCAAGTCGTATTATCCGGTGGCGGCGGAGCGCACCGGGGCCGAGTTGCGGCGGGTGACGTTCCGCGATCGCCACGGTCCCCAACGGTTCGTGGTGGGGGCGGCCGTGTTTTCCGACTGCTCCTATGAGGGCGATCTCGCCGCCGTGGCCCAGGTGCCCTATCGGTGGGGGCGCGAGAGCCGCGACGAGTTTAAGGAGCAGCACGCGGGGCGAATCTTCATGCGCAGCGTGAAGTGGCCCCCGACCGCCGAGCAGATCGATCCACAGTCGCTCGCCGACTACCGCCGGTTGAACCTCGTGCACTACAACCGCTGGTATGAAATCATCCAGCCGCAGAGCACGGGCGCGGCGGACAAATCGGTGCAGGCCTACAATCTGCGCACGATCGTGACGCGCGATCCGGCCTTACGGCTGCCGATGCCGAAGCCCCCTGGCTACGATCGCGAGGAGATCGTGCGGCGGCTGAAGTCCGACATCAACTGGAGCGGCGGCGTCCCCAACCCCAACCAGCCGAATCAGAAAGCCTACCTCAATCTGCCTGAGCTTGTCGGGGTGCAGCATGCCTACGTCGAGGGCGACTGGGTGACGCGCCAGACGATCATCGACGAGCACGCGCGGCTCACGCGTTGGTTGATTTATTTCATGCAGAACGACGAGTCGGTGCCGGAGGCCACACGCCGCGGCTGGCGCGAGTGGGGCCTGCCCCGCGACGAATTTCCAGAAAACGGCAATCTGCCCTACGAAATCTATGTGCGCGAGGCGCGGCGGATCGAGGGCCGCGCCGTGTTCACCGAGAACGACGCGCGGCCGGCGCCGCGCCTGAAGCGCGCGCCGGTCTACGAGGACGCGATCAGCATCACGGAATGGTTTCTCGACTCGCATGCCTGCACACCGGAGAAAATCGGCGACAGCCACTGGGAGGGGGAGCTACTGCTGAACAACATCACCACTCCCGGGCAGATTTCCTACCGGACGATGCTGCCGCAAGGGCTCGACAATCTGCTGGTGCCGGTGTGCGCGTCGTCCACCCACATTGGCTGGGGCGCGATCCGGCTCGAGCCGACGTGGATGAGCATGGGCGAGGCCGCCGCGCACGCGACCGTGATGGCGATCCGGCAGAAGAAGACGCCGGCGACCATCGCGACCGACGAGCTCGTGCGGCTGCTCGCGGAGCGGCGCGTGCTGATTTCGTTTTTCAACGACATCGAGGTGGACCCGCGCGAGCCATGGTATCCGGCCGTGCAGTATTTCGGCACGCAGGGATTCTTCGGCACCTACGATGCCCAGCCGCTGGCGCCGCTCACCCTGCCGGTGGCGAAAGCGTGGGCGGACGCGACGGCGGAGTGGATTCGCGGTGCGCCGATCGATCGGACGGAGCGGGCCCGGCGGATGCTTGCGGCCGAGCAGCAAGCCGGGCCGCCGCTGACGGTGGGGGAGTTCGGCGCCGTGCTCGCGACCGCACTGGCTTCTTTGCCGAAGGTGAGGCCGCTGGCTACGCTGATCGGTGAGGTGGAACTCGCGCGCGAAATCCGGATCAGCCGGGGAAACGCGTGCCGGCTGATTTATGCAGCGGGACGTTAAAACGGTAGCACGGCTCGCGAGAGCTGGGACTCTGTTACTGGCGGCCGTGTGTTCGGCGATGGCCGCTGCCATGCCTCTCGGCCCGCCGCCCGGCATCGTGATCGCGCGCAGCCCCGATCCGGAGCGCGCCTACATCGGCACGCCCGCGATCGCGATCCTGCCCGACGGCACCTACGTCGCCGCCCATGATTTCTTCGGCAAAAATCCCGCGCTCACCGACACCACGCAGGTCTTTCGCTCCCCGGATCGCGGCGCGACGTGGGAGCAGATCGCGACGATTCGCGGGCAGGCGTGGTTCTCGCTCTTCGTCCATCGCGGCGCTCTCTACCTCCACGGCACCGCGAGCCGCTACGGCGACCTCACCATTCGGCGTTCCGTCGACGGCGGTCGGACGTGGACCGAGCCGCGCGACGAAAAGACCGGTCGCCTGATCCGCGGTCGTTTCCACGGCGCCCCCGTGCCCGTCGTCGAGCACGCCGGCCGTCTCTGGCGCGCGATCGAGGAGCGCGTGAACGATCTCCAGTGGCCGCTGCACTTCTCGTCGCTCGTCGTCTCCGCTCCCGCCGACGCCGATCTGCTCGACGCCGCGAATTGGACGCGCACCAACGGCACCGTTTTCGATCCCGCGTGGTTCAACGGCCGCCGCCCCGGCTGGCTCGAGGGCAACGTCATCGTCACCCCGGCCGGCACGCTGGCGAACATCCTCCGCCTGCACACCGAGCCGCGCGCCGAGGGCGCATTCGCGCCGACCGGCGCCGCCGCGGGCTTCCCGCGCTACGAAGTCGGCGTGCGCTGCGAGGTGTCGCCCGACGGCCGCTCGCAGACCTTCGACCCGCGGCGCGGCTTCGTGCATTTCCCCGGCTCGCAATCGAAATACACCATCCGCTTCGACCCGCGTTCACGGCGCTACTGGGCGCTCGTGCAGAGAATCACGAATCAACACGAGGGCCGTGAGTGGGCCACGAGCCCGATCCACCAGCGCAACGTCACCGTGCTCACCTCGTCCACCGATCTCCACGCGTGGCGCGAGGAACGCGTTGTCCTCAGCCATCGCGCGGGCGACATCCTGCGGCAGACTGATCATGTGGCGTGGCAATATCTCGACTGGCAGTTCGACGGCGACGATCTCGTGGCCGTCTCGCGCACGTCGTGGGGCGGGCAGAATTACCACAACGCCAACCTGATGACTTTCCATCGCGTGCCCGGCTTCCGGTCCACCTCCGCCCGCTGATCCTTTCTCCATGAAAAACGACTACCGGCCCTCCGGCATTTATTCCGCTCAATGGATTCCGACCGACGCGCAAGGCCGTCTCGATCGCGCCAGCCTCGCGGCGCATATCGCGTTCGAGCGACGCGCCGGCATCAGCGGCTTGCTCGCCCTCGGGAGCACGGGTGAGTTTCCGCATTTCACAATTGCCGAGCGCCAGGAGGCGCTGACGGTGATCGCGGAGCTCGCCGCGCCGCTGCCGGTCATCGCGAACATCACCGACATCCGTCCGCGCGCCGCCATCGAGATCGGGCGCTATGCGAAGGCGCTCGGCTATTCCGCGGTCGCGCTGATGCCGCCGGTGTTTTTTCCCCTGTCGCAGGCCGACATCCTCGCTTATTTCCTTCATGTCGCCGAAGCCGTCGATCTGCCGGTGATGCTCTACAACTTTCCCGAGCTTACCGGCAAACGCCTCGATCTGCCGACGATCGCCGCCTTTGCCGATCGTGCGCCGATGTGCGGCATCAAGCAGAGTGGGGGAGAGTTCGCCTATCATCGCGAGCTGATCGCGCTCGGACAGGAGAAGGGTTTCAACGTGATGTCGGGCTCGGATACGCGGCTGCCCGAAGTGTTCAAGCTGGGCGCGGCGGGCTGCACGGGCGGTTTGGTCAACATCGTGCCTGAATTGATGGTTCACATCTACAAGACCTGTGGTGGGTCGGGCGCTCCCCGCGCGACTAGTCCGGGCGCGGAGCGCCCGGACCACCTCGACGCTGCGGCCGCAATGGTCGAGCTCGGGAAGATCATCGACCAGCTGACCTTCCCGCTCAACGTCGCCGCCGGCCTCGAAGCGCGCGGCTTCAACCCGGGCGCGCCGAAAACGATCGTCTCTGAAGAGTCGCGCCGCCTCTACGCAAAAATCGTGACCGAGTTGGTGGCACTGTTTCAGCGCCACAAACTCGGGCTGGCGGCCTCAGCGGCGGCGTGATTTTTCATTTAAGGTGCAGCGGCTTGACCCGAAGCCGCTGGCTCGGACCGCACCCCCAAGCGGCTTGAGGTCAAGCCGCTCCACCTCACACCATCAAACACCCCAATGCCTTCAGCCGCCAACACCACCCTGCGCTACGCTTGGTTCATCGTCGCACTGCTTTTCCCCGTCGCGCTGCTGAATTACCTCGACCGGCAGATGCTGGCGACGATGAAGGCGTCGATGGTCGGCGACATTCCGACGATCGCGAACCGCGCGGACTGGGGACTCATCCTGGGCTGCTTCAAATGGACCTACGCCATTCTGAGTCCATTTGGTGGATACATCGCCGACCGTTTCAGCAAACGCTACGTGATCGGCGCCAGCCTCTTTGTCTGGTCGGCGGTCACGTGGTGGACGGGCCATGTAACGACGTTTAACGAACTGCTCACCGCCCGCGCGCTCATGGGCATCAGCGAGGCGTTCTATATTCCAGCCGCGCTGGCGTTGATTTCTGAATACCATTTTGGCTCCACGCGCTCGCGCGCGGTGGGGGTGCATCAAACCGGCATCTACGTTGGCCAGATCCTCGGTGGCTTCGCGGGCTATGTGGCGGACTCGCCGGATCACGGGTGGCGCTGGATGTTTACGACCTGCGGCATGATCGGCGTGATCTACGCAATGCCGTTGATCGCGGCGCTGCGCGATCCGGTGCGAGCTGCGCCGACCCCGGCAGATACGGAAGCGGCCAAGACCGGCGTGGTCCGCGGGCTGCTGACCAACCGCAATTTTATTCTGCTCGTGATGTATTTCACACTCCCGGCGATCGCCGGTTGGGTGGTGCGCGACTGGATGCCGGAAATTCTGCGCGAGAAATTCTCCCTCGGGCAGGGCAAGGCGGGCATGAGTGCGATTCTCTATGTGCAGCTTGCCTCACTGGTCGGAGCATTGGTGGGCGGCACACTCGCCGACCGCTGGATGAAGCGCACGAACCGCGGCCGCATATACGCGAGCGCGATCGGCATGGCGCTTTTTCTCCCTGCGCTCTTCAGCGTCGGCAACGCGCCAACGCTCGGCTTCGCGATCGCCGGCCTCGTCGTCTTCGGGCTCGGCTGGGGTTTCTTCGACTGCAACAACATGCCGATCCTTTGCCAGATCGCGCGGCCGGAATGGCGCGCCACGGGCTACGGCATCATGAACCTGGTCAGTATCAGCTGCGGCGGTTTTGGCGACTGGGCCTTCGGCGCGCTGCGCGATCGCCACGTGCCTTTAAATCTCATCTTCGGAGTTTTCGCCGGCGTGGCACTGCTCTCGATTTTCATCGTGCTGATGATTAAGCCCGCCACTGAAAAACCCGCCGCCGCCGCGTAGTCGCGTTGGCGCCTCGCTGTCGTGGTAGCACGGATACCCTTAACCCCCATGAAACTCCCCCAACTCCTCCTCCTCGCCGCTGGACTCGTCTCGGGCGCGCACCTTCTCGCTGCGCCCGCCTCGCCCGCGATTGTCACCAACGAGTTCATCTACGAAAAGGCGCCGTATCCCTCCTGCCACGCCTCGACCATCGTCGAGAACGCGCAAGGCGGGCTCGTGGCGGCGTGGTTCGGGGGCACCGCGGAGAAAAATCCGGACGTCGGCATCTGGCTCTCGCATTACGACAAAGCGAAACGCGCCTGGTCGCCTGGCGTGGAAGTAGCGAACGGCGTCCAAGCAGACGGCAAGCGCCACCCGACGTGGAACCCGGTGCTTTTCCAACCGCGCGGCAGCGGCGCCGCACTCATGTTGTTCTACAAGGTGGGCCCGTCGCCGCAGACGTGGTGGGGCGAACTGCGCACCTCGACCGATGGCGGCAAGACGTGGGGCGCATCAAAGCGACTCCCGAACGGAATTTTCGGGCCGATCAAGAACAAGCCGGTGCAACTCGCCGACGGCACGATCCTCAGTCCGACGAGCGATGAGACGGACGAGAAGCCTAGCAAGTGGCGCGTGTATTTCGAGCGCAGCACCGACGGTGGAGCGACGTGGGCCAAGACACCGTTCCTCAACGATGGCGTCGCGGTCGGCGCGATTCAGCCGAGCATTTTGTTTCCGGGTGGTTCGAAGCTACAGGCCGTGGGCCGCACCCGTCAGGGGAAGGTCTTCACTGTTTCCTCGGAGGATAACGGCAAAACGTGGGGCGGGATGTCGCTGCTCGAAGGCGTGCCGAATCCCAGTTCCGGCACCGATGCGGTCACGCTCAAAGATGGCCGTCACCTGCTCGTTTACAATCCGGTGGCGAGGGGCCGCACTCCACTCGTGGTCGGCGTCTCGCGCGATGGTCAGGCATGGCAGCAGGTCGTCGTGCTCGAGGATCAGCCCGGGGAGTATTCGTATCCCGCGATCATCCAGACGAGCGACGGACGCGTCCACATCACCTACACGTGGAAACGCGAGCGGGTGAAACACGTGGTGCTGGATCCCACGAAACTGCCGTAGCTCGAGCGGACTGCGTCTCGAATTCCATTCGCCAGTCCGACGGGGCAACAGTCCGCGTGCGATGCGGAGTGGGGCAAAGGCGACCTTACGGTCAGACTTGCATGGTGTCTGATTTGGTGTGCGTTTGAGCTCTGCTGGTGCCCCTGGGTCGTCCCCCACGAGCACGCCGCCTACCAACCCCTCCGCACTTATCCCATGTCTGCTTTACTGCGCCGCTTTGGCCTCGGATTTCAGGGCCTCTTGTTTCTATCGCTGGGCGTTTGGCTTTGGGCGGCCGCGCCCGGTGGCGGGATCGCTGGCCGTGTCCAAAATGTGGTTACGGGCCAGTATCTCAACAATGCCCGTGTCGCGATCCAAGGCACCGAGCTCGTGGCGTTCACCGATCAGACCGGCAGTTATCGGCTGGCCGGCGTGTCCGCCGGACCGGTGGTGCTCGAGGTTTTCTACACCGGCCTGGATGCGCAGCTGATCCCGGTTGCCGTAACGGCCGGGCAGGTGGTCGAGCAAGACGTGGGCCTTACCAGCGCGGCGCGCTACGGTCCCGGCGGGACGGTGAAGCTCGACTCGTTCGTGGTCGCCACCTCGCGCGAGACCGATGGTCAGGCGATCGCGATCAACGAGCAGCGCTTCGCCGCCAACATCAAGAACGTCGTCGCGGCCGATTCGCTGGGCGACGTGATGGACGGCAACGTGGGCGAGTTCCTGAAGTTCCTGCCGGGCATCACGGCGGAATACGACACCGAGTCCGGCGGTTCCGTCGCGTCGGTATCGGTCCGCGGGTTTCCTTCCAGCATGGCTGTGCTTTCGGCCGATGGTATGGAAATGGCGAATACCGGGAATCCGCAGGGCGCGTCGCGGGTGTTTCAATTCAAGGAAGTTTCGATCAACAACATCTCGCGCCTCGAAGTGACGAAGGTGCCGACACCCGCGACCCCCGCGGACTCGATGTCCGGCTCGATCGACATGGTCAGCAAAAGCTCGTTCGAGCGAAAGAGCGCGCAGCTGCGTTACAGCGTCAGCCTCGCGGGCATCGATTCGCGGCTCAGCCTCCGGAAAGAGCCGCATACCTCGGATCGGAGGATCTACAAAGTTCAACCCAGCCTGAGCTTCGACTACACGCTACCGGTGACGAAAACGTTTGGCCTCGTGCTCACCGGGCAGTCGCAAAATCGCTTTGTCGAGCAACAGCGCTCGACCAAGGGCTACACCACGGCGGGCGTCGGGACCGCGGCCTCGCTCGACCGGCCGTTCCTCTCGAGCTATCAACTCATCAGCGTGCCGCGGCTCAATCACCGGAACTCGATCGCGTTGAAAGCTGACTGGCGGCCGCACCCCACCGGGGTGATCTCGCTCAACCTCGAACGTAGCCGCTTCATCTCGGATCGCTCGCTCGCATCTGCGGCGTTCACGACCGGCACCAACGGCACGCCGACGCCCGCGACCGGCACGGCCATGACCTTCGGCGACTCGTTTACGCAGGGTGCGACCGGCCGTGGTGGCGTGAGCCTGATGGGTCTGGGCGCGTCTGTTGTCCAGAAACTGGATACGAAGGCGGCCAATCTGCGTTACCGGTTCGACGATGGCACCTGGCGCGTTGTGGCTGGTCTCGGAAAATCGAATTCCGAAGGAGGCTACCACGATACGCGCGACGGCCGCTTCCGCTCCCTGGGAATCGTGATGACGAATCCCGTGCGCGTCACCCTCGGCGACATCAACGAGCTGCGTCCCTGGGACATCCGGGTCTTCGACAACAACAACCGCGAGGTCGACATCAACAATCTCGACAACTACCGCCTGAACACGGCGACGTCCACGCCGCGCCCCATCCGCGACAGCCTGACCAACGGCAAGGTCGATGTGCGCCGTTCGCTCGATGCGCTCCCGTTCCCAACCGCAGTGCAGCTCGG
>JANPIT010000042.1:0-8606 GCA_031425115.1 Opitutaceae bacterium
CTTCGCTGTCGCCGCTGTCGAAACGCAGAAACTGAATCTCGGCCAACCGCACGCCGGCGGCGCCGTGCCAGTGCGGGTTTTTCCGCGCGACGATGCGTTGATCGGCGCGCCACTCGGTTGGAGAAAACGGGCCGTTACCGACGAAGTTGCCGGGGCGGGTCCAGGTGCGCCCGTGTTTTCCGACAACGCGGACCGGCACGGGCAGCCACGGTCCGCTGGCCACGAAGTAGGGAAAACGCGGCGTGGGCTGCTCGAGCGTGACGACGAGGGTGTGCGTATCCGTGGCGCGGATGCCGACGGCCGCGAAATCCGTGAGCGTGCCGGCGACGAAGGCGCGGGCGTTTTTCACCGGATAAAACACGCTCGCCTTGGGCGCGGCGGTGGCGGGGGTGAGCGTGCGGCGATAGGAGGCGACGAAATCCGCTGCCGTGACGGGCTCTCCGTCTGACCAACGCGCGTTGGTGCGCAGATGAAACGTGTAGATCAGGCCGTCGGCCGAAACTTCGAAGCGCGCGGCGACGCCGGGCTGCGGCTCGCCGCCGTTTTGGCCGGGGATGAGCAGGCCCTCAAGTAGCGCGCGCAGGATACCGAACTCGTCGGGCAGTGTTGTGGTGGCGGGATCGAGATCGACGGGCTCATTGCGCTGGCTGACGCGGAGGATTTGACGAGCCGTCGCGTCGACTGGGGTTGATTTTGAACAGCCCGAACCGAGGGCCGCAAAGAGGCACAAGAAGGCGCAAAAAAAACCGGATAGCGTTGGCGGATATTTTTTGCGCATTGTGCGCTTTTTTGCGGCCAAAGCGTCAGCGCTCATTTCTCCAGCCACACATGCTTGTAGGGATGGTGGTCGAGCAAGGTCGGGTGCCAGCCCTTCACGGCGGGGTGCGCGAGGAACACGTGCGTGTTGTAGTAAAGCGGGATCACGGGCGAAGCGGCGAGCATCAGCGCTTCGGCTTTTTGCAACTGCGCGCCGCGCGCGGCGAGATCGGGCGTGCGAGCGGCCGCGAAGAGCAGGGCGTCGTATTCGGGGCTGCCCCAACCCGTGTGATTGTTGCCGCTGTCGCTGCGCCAGAGGTCGAGGAACGTGGTGGCGTCGAGGTAGTCACCGACCCAATCCCCGAGCAGAATTTGATAACGCCCGGCGCGGCGCTCGGCGAGGACGACCTTGTATTCCTGATTGATGAGGCGGACGTCGATGCCGAGATCGCGTCGCCACATTTCTTGGACGGCCTCGGCGATGAGGCGATTGTTGGCGGAGGTGTTGTGCAGGAGCTCGAGGGGTGGGAGGCCTTTCCCGCCGGGGAAACCGGCGTCGGCGAGGAGCGTGCGGGCGGCGGCGAGGTCGGAGGGCGTGCCAGAGGGCGGCGTGTAGCCGGGAAGGCCGGGCGGAGTGATGGCACCGGCCGATTTCTGGCCGCTGCGCAGGAGCGTTTGCACGAGCGCGTCGCGATTTACGGCCAGGGCGAGGGCGCGGCGGACTTTCTCGTTGTTCAACGGCGGCTGGCGCACGTTGAGGCGGAAGAAATAGGTGTTGAGGTAGGGATCGGTGCGGAGAAATTGCGGCGAGTTGGTGCGGTAGGCTTCCACTTTGCCGAAGGGCAGGACGTAAGTGATGTGGAGCTGGCCGGTGCGAAACGTGCGCTCCTCAGCGTCGGCGCTCTCGATCGGATAAAAGTGGACGGCGTTTAGCCGGACGCGCGCGGCGTCCCAATACGTGGGCGATTTTTCGACGACGATGCGGTGATTCGGCTGCCACTCCTTGAGCTTGAAGGGGCCGTTGCCGACGTGCCGGCCGGGACGCGTCCATGCGACGCCGCGATTGTAGGCATCGCCGTGCGCCGTGATCGCCGCGATGGAAACGGGTGCCCAGATCGGATGCGTGAGCAGGGAGAGGAAGTGCGGCGCGGGATGCTCGAGCACCACGCGCAGCGTGTGCGGACCGGAAGCGGTGACGCCGACTTGGGCGAAGTCCTTCGTCGCGCCTTTGTGAAACGCCTCTGCGCCTTGGAGGATATAAAGCATGCCGGCGTTTTCCGAGCCGAGGGCGGGGGTGAGCGCGCGGCGCCAGGATGCGACGAAATCCTGGGCGGTCACGGGCCGACCGTCGGACCACTTGGCATCGGGCCGGAGGGAAAACGTATAGGTGAGGAGGTCCGCCGAAACATCCCAACGCGCGGCGACGCCGGGCACGGGATGGAGGTCGACGGGATCTTCGGCGACGAGGCCCTCAAAAAGCGCGGAGACGACGTCGATCTCGGCGATATTGGTGGCGACATGCGGATCGAGGTCTGTGGGATCAGCGCCCATCCCCTTGTGCAACACCTGATCGCGGATGCCGCGCTCGACGGCGCTCTCGCGTTTCAAGCAGCCAGCGAGGAGAGGCAGGGTCGCAAGAACGCACAGAAGGCGCAAAAAAAGGCGACGGTCGCGGGAACGAAGATTGTGGCGCATCGAGCGAGGAGTTTCGGCGGCCTCAGGCTTTGGCGATCAACACGACGGCGTGCGCCGCAATCGCGAGACCACGGCCGATGTCGTCGATGCCCTCGTTGGTCGTCGCTTTGATCCCGATGTTCGAGATGGGCAGGTGGGTCGACTTGGCGATAGCGGCCTTCATCGCGGCGATGTGCGGATAAATCTGCGGTTTCTCGGCCAGAATGCTGACGTCGATATTACCGATGGCGAAACTGCGTTTGGAGAGTTCGCCGCAGACGCGCGCGAGAAGGATCTGCGAATCGATGTTCTTGTAGGCGGGATCCGTATTCGGAAAGAAATGACCGATGTCGGGCAGGCCTGCGGCGCCCAGCAGTGCGTCGCAAATTGCGTGGCTGACGCAGTCGGCGTCGCTATGGCCGTCGAGGCCGAAGTCAGTGTCGAACTTCACCCCGCCGAGCACAAGAGGGCGGCCGGCGACGATGCGGTGGATGTCGTAGCCGTGGCCAATGCGGAAGTTCATGGGAGTCGGAGTATGCCCACGGAACACACGGAAGACACGGAAAAGAAACGGTGCACGACGACCGGCGAGCTAGCGAGTGGCCTCGGGGCGGGACATGAGGAATTCGAGATACTCGAGGTCCGTGGGCGTGGTGAGCTTGGGATTTGGATACGCGTTCTCGAGAAGGGCGATGGGATGGCCGAGCTGCTCGACGGCCTGGGCGTCGTCGGTCACGTGGAGCTTCCGCGCTGCGACGCGGGTGTAAGCGCGGGAGATCAGATCGCGGGAGAAAACCTGGGGCGTTTCCATTGCCCAGAGCCGGGCGCGATCGAGGGTGCGGAGGTGGGCGTCGTCGCGATGCTCCTTGATCGTGTCGGTCACGCGATGGGCGAGGACGACGGCGTGCTCGCGGCGGACGATCTTATGGAGGGCGACGAGTTGCTCGGGCCGGATGAGCGGGCGGGCACAATCGTGGATGAATACGTGCTCGATGTCGGCCGGGAGCGCGGCGAGCGCGTGCATGACGGAATCTTGGCGTTCGCGGCCGCCGTGCACGAGGACGGAGGGCGTCGGGGCGTAGGCGGAGAGCTCCATCATTTGCCGCTGATCCCGGTAGACGACGACGTAAAGATCCGCGGTCGCGCTTTGCATGAACGCGGCCGCGGAATAGGCGAAGACGGGCCGGCCCGCGAGGGGGGCGAGGACTTTGTCCGTGACCGTGCCCTGCATGCGTGAACCGCTGCCGGCGGCGAGGAGGATGGCGGCGGTGCGGCTCATGATTCGGGAAGAAGTCAGTGATCGGTAATCAGTAGTCAGTAATCAGAAAGCAGTGGTCAGTTTCGCGGTCTCAGATGAGGTATGTTCTGATTACTGAATACTGTTCACTGATTACTGTTGGCTCCGAGCTCGGCGAGGATCGCGCGGGCGGCGGCGGCGGGGTCGGGGGCTTTGAAGATCGGGCGGCCGACGACGATGTAGGTAGCGCCGGAAGTGGCCGCTTCGCGAGGCGTCATAACGCGGGTCTGGTCGTCGGCCTTGGCATCGCGCGGGCGAATTCCGGGCGTGACGAGCGCGATTTCCGGCGGCAACACGGCGCGCAGGGGCCCGATCTCCAGCGGGGAACAGACGAGGCCGCGGACGCCGGATTCGGCGGCGAGACGGCCGAGGCGGACGACTTGTTCTTCCGGGGAATCGGCTACGCCGGTTTCGGCGAGGCCGGGCGCGCTCATGGAAGTGAGAACCGTGACGCCGAGGAGGAGCAGATTGGGCGCGTGCTGCTGCTGGGCCTTCACGGCCCACTGCATCATCTCGCGTCCGCCGCAGGTGTGGAGCGTGAGCATGCGGATCGGAAGCTTGGCGGCGGACTCGACGGCTTTGGCGACGGTGTTGGGGATGTCGTGCAGCTTGAGGTCGAGGAAAACGTTGAAGCCCATGTCGGCGATCTCGCGCACGGCGTCGGGCCCGCAGGCGGTATACATTTCGAGGCCCACCTTCACCCACCGGACGGTCCCCTGCAACGAGCGGAGAGTTGGCGCGACTTCGCGGGGAGATTGGGCGTCGAGAACAAGAATCAGGTCACAAGCCATCGGAAAACGACCAGTAATGGAGAGGAATGAGCGCGAATGAAGCCAAAATTCCGGCGAGGGCGGAGCTGCGGCGCCTTTAAGCTCGGCGGGATTGCGGCGGGATGAACACAATGACGGCATTTCCCGTGGACACGTCGTCACAGTTTGCTCCGGCCAAGCTCAACCTCTTCCTCGCCGTCACTGGGCGGCGTCCGGATGGGTTTCACGACTTGGTTTCCGTGGTCGCGACGTTGGATTTTGGAGACACGTTGCGGGTGGAGCGGGCGGAGGGAGAGGGATTTTCGCTCACGTGCACGGATCCTGACGTGCCCTGCGACGAGTCGAACCTTGTGCTGAAGGCGGCGCGGGCGTGTGCGGCGGCGAGCGGCTGGAAGGGAGGAGCACGGTTTTCGCTCGAGAAGCGGATTCCGATGGGCGCGGGCTTGGGCGGCGGGAGCAGTGATGCGATCGCGGCGCTGCGCGGCATGGAACAGCTCGCGGGGATGGGTTACGCGCTGACGCCGGCGAAACGCGCGGAAGTGGCGGCGCAGCTCGGCTCGGATTGCACGTTGTTCCTGCGGGACGGACCGGTCGTGATGCGCGGGCGAGGTGAGCGGGTGGAGGAGCTGCCGGAGAGTGCGGCAGCGCGATTGCGGGGGCGGCGGGTGCTCGTGTTCAAGCCGGCTTTCGGCATTTCCACGCCGTGGGCCTATGCGCAGCTGGCGGCGGGCGCGCCGGAGAGTTATTTAGCCGCGAACGCAGCCGAAGCGCGGCTGGCGGCGTGGGTGGAAAATGTGGACGCGCCGGCGGAGGCACTTCTATACAACAACATGGAGCGACCGGCGTTCGCGAAGTTCATGGCGCTGCCGGTGTTGCTGGAGCAACTACGCGCCGATTTCGGGGTTGCGGCGCGGATGAGCGGCAGTGGCAGCGCTTGTTTCGCTTTCCTGGACGAAGAGATGATCGTGGCGCCGATCGCAGAGGCCATTCGGGCGGCTTGGGGCGCATCGGCTTTCGTGCAGGAAGCGCGTCTGACGTAAATCCGAATTGACCCGTCTCGCGGCGGAAGCGTTATCGTCTGCGCCGACCGCGCACCCCTTCGCGTCGGAAGCTTAACTCTAAACTCAATAATGGATTCGCGGGCGAAGACCGAACTCACCGTGCAAGGCATCGCCGCCTCGCAGGGGATCGCCTATGGACAGATTTTTGTCTATTTGCAGAGCGAGGTCGAGGTGCCGAGTTATGAAGTGGAGCCGGAGAAGCGGATTGACGAGGTGGCGCGATTCGACCGGGCACTGGTCGTCACGCGGCAGCAGATCTCCAAGATAAAGAACGAGGTGGAGAGAAACATCGGGCCCGAGGAGGCCGGGATTTTTGACGCGCATCTGATGGTGCTCGAGGATGAGGCGCTGATTGGTGAGACGATTCGCGAGTTCGAGTCGACGGGGCGCAACATCGAGACGTGTTTCCACAAAGTTTCGTTCCGTTACGTGCAGGCGTTTTCGGAGATCGATGACGAGTATCTGCGGGAGCGCGCGGTGGATCTACGCGACGTCGCGCAGCGGGTGCTGCAGAATCTTCTCGGTCAGGCGGAGAATTCGCTGAATCGCCTCGCGGATCAGCGGATCGTGATCGCCTCGGATATTACCCCGTCGGAGTCGGCGACCCTCGACCGGTCCGCGGCGCTGGCCCTCGTGATGGATTCGGGCAGCAAGACGAGCCACGCGGTCATCGTCGCTCGCTCGATGAAGATTCCGTCGGTCGTCGGCGTGCGCAATCTCACGCAGCGCGTGACGAACGGCGATTGGGCGATTGTCGACGGCTATGATGGCCTCGTGATCCTGAATCCGACGGAGACGACGCTCTTCCGCTACGGCAAAATCCAGGAACAGAAGAAATCATTTGAGGCGCGGCTCCTAGAGGTGAATCGCCAGCCGGCGGTCACGCTCGATGGGGTGAGCGTTGCCTTGATGGCGAACATCGAGAAGTCAGAGGAAGTAATGAAGGCGAAGGCGTATTACGCCGACGGGATTGGGCTGTATCGGACGGAGTTTCTTTTTCTCAATTCGGCGCGGATGCCGTCGGAGCAGGAACAGTTCCTCGCCTACAAGGAAGTGGTTCAGGCGATGGCGCCGCAGCCGGTGGTGATCCGCACGCTCGATCTGGGCGGCGACAAACCGATGGCGGGCAAGGCTGAACTCTTTCCGAAGGAGAACAACCCGTTCATGGGTTTCCGGGCGATCCGCTTCTGCCTCGAGCACCAGGATATTTTCAAGGAACAACTCCGCGCGATTTTGATGGCGAGCCACTACGGCAAGGCGCGGTTGATGTATCCGATGATCAGTGGCGCGGAGGAGTTGATCCGTGCGAATGCGGTGTTGGCCGAATGCCGCACCGAGCTGAAGGCGCGCAACGTGCCCTTCGACGAGAACCTTGAGATT
Organism: Opitutaceae bacterium; assembly: GCA_031425115.1. GTDB lineage: Bacteria > Verrucomicrobiota > Verrucomicrobiia > Opitutales > Opitutaceae > ER46. The sequence continues at coordinate 6,939 of JANPIT010000042.1, forward strand.
GGCACGATGATCGAAATTCCGAGCGCGGCGATCACGGCCGACCTGCTCGCGAAGCAGTGCTCGTTCTTCAGCATCGGGACGAACGATCTGATCCAATACCTCCTCGCGATCGACCGCGTGAACGATCGGATCGCGCACCTCTACGAGCCGACCCATCCCGCGATCTTGCGCACCTTGCGCACGATCGTCGATGAAGCGCACCGGCAGAAATTACCCGTGAGCGTGTGCGGCGAGATGGCGGGCGACCCGGTGTTCGCGCCGCTCCTGCTCGGGCTCGGCGTGGATTGCCTCAGCATGTCGCCGGCCTGGCTGCCGTCCGTGAAATATCTGATTCGCGCGATGACGATGGCGGATGCGCGGGCGCTGGCGGTCGAGGCGCTGAGCCTCAGCTCGCCGAAGGAAATTTATGCGCGCTGCGATGCATTCTACCGCGCGCGAGTGAAGATGGATTGAGCGTTGCGTTGAATGTGCGGTGGAACGCGGGAACGCGGCAGCGACGGTTCGGCTAATTTGTTGAGCGATGCACTATTTCTTGATTCCAAAAGCCCGAGATCACCGCCGCTTTTTTCCGCGCGCTAACATCGTCGTTACATGACTCCATTTGCGAAATCCGAGGGGCGAAGTAAACAAGAGGTCGTTAATCGCATGAAACGCTCCAGCTCTTGGTGGCACGCGCTATCGTTGGCAATGGGTGCAACCCTACTGCTTTCGGCGCTGGGTTGCTCGAACATTTTCGTGGCGCGACACAAGGTGTTGGTGGACGCGATTGCGGCGCCCGGGACGATCAAGCCGACGGGCCTCTCGTATCGACTCCTTGCGAAGAAATCAGTCGTGAGCACCGCGCCCGGGCAGGCTTCCGTGATCGAAGCGTGTGTCGACGCGGCGCTCTCGACCAAGGGCATGTTCAAGCCGCCCGCGACCGTGGCGCCGGATATTTTTATCGTCGTGGGATACGGCGTGGATCAGACGCCGAAGATCGACGCGGCGGCGCGGGAGACTTTTCTGCAGATGTCCGCGCGGTCCAATCCGGACAAAGGCATTGATAGCGGCTCTGGTCCGGAGATCTGGGATGTGCGCGTCGCGGTGCTAGGAATCGCGGGACGCATGGAGACAGCGATGCCACTGCTCGCCGCGGTCGCCGTCGATTACATGGGGACGGACACCAAGCTCGAATCCCGCATCGAGATTCCGCAGAATGCGCCGGTGATTGGCGCCGTGCGCGAGACGGCGATCAAGACCTTGGAATCGAAGGCGTCGACCGTGAGCACCGGCGGGCCTGCCGGTGCCGCGCCGCCCGAGGGCGTGAGCGCAGCAGCCGCAGCGAGTGCGGCCGTGACGCCGGTGAAGTAGGGCGTGTGGCCGTCACCGCAGCGACTGCGCGAGCGTCGTGGCTGCGCCGGCCCATGTGGGCAGGGCGCGTGAACGGGCCTCGGCGGCGAGTTGGGCGTGCAGCGTATCCTCCGTGAGGATGCGGCGCAGGGCCGATTTCCAGGCAGCGCGATCGTTGGGCGCGGCGAGCAGGCAACCGCCGGCGTCGGCGTTCTCTCGCAAGACCGCGAGGTCGCTGCAAAGGCATGGCACTCCCATCCACAGCGATTCGAGCAGAGGCAAGCCACAGCCTTCCGCAATCGTCGGAAAAACGGTGGCGCGGGCGGTGGCGTAAAGTTG
>JANPIT010000043.1:0-1781 GCA_031425115.1 Opitutaceae bacterium
TTCCGCCCATCGCTGCGAAGCGTTTTGATCCTTTGCGCGAGCGACGCTTTGCGCTTTGGTCTGCGCCATGATTCGTCGCATCACACTCGGCGCTTCTCTGCTGCTCTCGCTTGCCGTCGTCGACGTCGCCGCCAAGCCCCGCGCGCGCGAGCTCGGCGTCCCCTTCGATGGCACCCCGGGCCCGCTCAATGCCATCACCGACGTCGCCGGCATCGAGGTTGGCCACATCACGCTGATTTCCGGCAACGGAAAACTCGAGGTGGGACGCGGGCCGATTCGCACCGGCGTCACCGCCATTCTGCCGCGAGGCAAAGACGTGAACGCCGCGCCGGTGTTCGCCGGCACGTTTTCGCTCAACGGCAACGGTGAGATGACTGGCACCGCATGGGTCGAAGAATCGGGTTTCCTCGAAGGTCCGATCCTGCTCACCAACACCCACAGCGTCGGCGTCGTGCGCGACGCAGTCATCGCGTGGAAAACCAAAAAACTCGGGGCCGCTCTGCCCAACGTTTACTGGTCGCTCCCCGTCATCGCCGAGACGTGGGACGGCTGGCTCAATGATATCAATGGCTTTCACGTGAAGCCGGACCACGTCTTCAGCGCGCTCGAGTCCGCCAGCGGCGGCGCGGTGCTCGAGGGCAGCGTCGGCGGTGGCACGGGTATGATCTCCTACGAATTCAAGGGCGGCATCGGCACCGCCTCGCGCCTGCTTCCCGCCGATCTCGGCGGCTACACCCTCGGCGTCCTCGTGCAGGCCAATCACGGCGTGCGTCGGCAGCTCACCATCGCCGGTGCACCCGTCGGCCGCGAAATCGGAGGTGGTCAGCGCCGCTTCGCCGGCGCCGATCCGCATAATCTCGCGGGCGTAAGCGTCGGCGAAGTCGGCTCCATTCTCATCATCGTCGCGACCGACGCCCCGCTGCTGCCGCATCAACTCAAACGCCTCGCCCGCCGCGCCGCGCTCGGCCTCGCTCGCACCGGCGCCGTGTCGGGCAATGGCTCCGGCGATCTTTTCCTCGCATTCTCGACCGCCAACGCCACCGGCGCCGCGCGCGAAGCCAATCCCGGCGAAGGCGTGAGCGAGTTTCGCGCCTCCACGTTTGCCGCGCTCACCAACGAGGCGATGAGCCCGCTCTTTGAAAGCACGGTCGAAGCCGTGGAGGAAGCCATCGTCAACGCGCTCGTCGCCGGTGAGCCAATGACCGGCCGCGACGACCATGCGATCGACGCACTGCCGGTCGCGCGACTGCAGGAAATCCTGAAAAAATACAACCGGCTCACCCCGCCCGCCGCGGCACCCCGGCAGAATTAATACAGAAGCCAGGAAACCAGGAATGAGGAATTACCGCAAACTACCGCCTAGAGGACGGCTGATTTCTCCAAGCGATTGGGATTCTTTCCTGAGTTCCTGATTTCCAAATTTGGTTTGTTCAGGGTCTTTCTGATTCCTGGTTTTCTGGCTTCTGAATTAATCCCTCCGAATCCGTTGGCTCCCATTCCTGGCTCCCTGGCTTCCTGCTAAAATTTTCCGATTGTCGCAGCCAAATACCCGGAGCACCCGCCCCCCGCTCCGCGGTCCATGGCACCATGTCGAAAGCGCGCAAGCCGCAGGCCGCCCCCGCCGCAAAGTCGAAACGCGAAGTCGCGTTCTCCAACGTCGACAAGATTTTCTTCCCGAAAACCAAGACGACCAAAGGCGACGTCATCCGCTACTACATCGACGTCGCGCCCGCGCTGCTGCCGCATTTCAAGGATCGTCCCGTCACGCTCATTCGTTTTCC
>JANPIT010000044.1:0-5132 GCA_031425115.1 Opitutaceae bacterium
CCGCTGCCATTTCGCGATTCCCGAAATCGCGCTCGACCGCTGGCGTCTGCGAGTCAGCGGTTTCGTGAATCATCCGCTCGAAATTAAATGGGATGATTTGCGGACCATGCCCGTCGCGACGGTAACGGCCATCATCGAATGCGCCGGGAATGGGCGGGTGTTTTTGTCGCCCAAGGTGGACGGCGCCCAATGGGAGCGAGGGGCAGTAGGCAACGCCGTGTGGACCGGAGTGCCGCTGAGAAACCTTCTGGAGCGCGCGGGGTTGAAGCCCGAGGCGACTGAGGTTATCCTGATCGGCACCGACGAAGGGGAGATCGAGAGTGCTCCCCGACCGGGGGGCAAAATTCACTATGCGCGCAGCCTCCCACTCGGAAAGGCGACCGCAGACGTCTTGCTCGTTTGGGAGATGAATGGCGCCAGCTTGACGGCCGCTCACGGCTTTCCCCTGCGCGCCATCGTGCCGGGCTGGTATGGCATGGCGTCAGTGAAGTGGCTCAGCGAGATCGTCGTTACCGACCGGCCCTTTCACGGCTATTACCAGTCGGTCGATTACGCCTACTGGCAGCGTTCGAAGGGCGAGCCGTCACTCGTCCCGATCACCGAGCTTCAGGTGAAGGCACAGATCGCGCGGCCTGGCCCTCTGGAAGCCGTGCCGGGCGGCGAGTCCTATCTCGTCCGTGGGGCCGCGTGGTCTTGTGAGGCAGAGATCGTCCGCGTCGAAATTAGCACCGATGGCGGGGTGCAATGGAAGGATGCGCGATTAGGCACCCACACGGATCGTCATGCCTGGCGTTTGTGGGAATACGAATGGGAAACGCCTCTACAACCTGGCCGATGCATCTTGATGGTGCGGGCACACGATTCGAGAGGTCGCATGCAGCCGACCAAGCGCGACCCGGATCGCGGGGGCTATATCATCAATGAAGTGCTGGGCATCGAGGTAATAGTTCTCGAGCCTAAATCTCTCCTATGAGATGAGAGCTAAAGGCATACTAAATTGTCCGTTCACAGATTCTGATGGCTGACATTTTCGCTCCAAGGCCGGACGCGTGCTTGTTGGCGCCATCAATGCGCACGGGGCGTAGGCGGGCTGCGCCTGCAGGGTCACCTTCGCTTCACTCGAGCACTTTGGCCGGCTCGCGGGCGCCGCGCTCCAGCGTGGCACCCGTCACCGCGCTCGAATCCCAACCGCGATTGAAGTCGACGCCCGTCATTCTCCAGCGATGAACATTCAGCGGGAGCGGCGCGCGGAGCCGTTCGTTCATGTCCACCGGCACAAGCATCCGCCCCACCTGACGGTAGGCGAGGAAGGTCGTATCCACATGGGCCCCACGCGTGCCCTTGAATCCGTCGACCGTCAGATGAACGCGAAACAGCCGGTCGTTGTCCGGGTGAATCCAAAGCACGACGTCGTCCTGCGCCGAAAAGCCGAACCCCGGACGCAGCGTGGTGAGCAAGCGGCGATACGTGACGCCATCCTCGCGCAGGTCTTCCAAGCGCACAAATTCCGCGCGACGCATGGTGAGAAACGACGGGCCAAGGTGGAAGAGCTGGGTCGCGTCGGCGGTCATGGCGGAGGCCTCGCGGGTGGCTGGGTCGTCTACGCGAATGTCGTTGAGGTAAACCTCGACGGTCTGCGGGGTGCGCACGACCTTCTTGGTGCCCTTCGGCCCGGTCCAAACCACACTGTAAAGTTCTTCAGACGGGCGAATGCGTTCCTGGGAACGCTCGCGGAACGACCCATCCGCCACCAAAGGCTGGATACGTTGGACGACGGAGTCCCACGTGCCATCGACCGAGAAGTTCAAGTCCTGAGCCCACTCCCGCACGTCTCCGCCATGCGCCTTCAGGCAGCGATCAAAGATCGCCTGCGCCGCGAGGCCATCCGCGAAGCGCAGGCTGGAATCAGGCTTCGGGAACGAAGAGCAGCCGCCGAGCAGTAACGCCGCCACCATCGCGACAGTCAGGGACCGCAGTAGGACAAAAGGAAAGGCCATGTCCCACCATGCCGCGAACGGACGCCACGGCAACCGCTCTGCCACAGACCACCATCCCCGAAACCACGTCGTCGGTGGTGCGCCGCCCCATTGCCGCGATGATTTCGATCATCGCGGCATTTTATCGAGGATGAAAGCCGGTAACGCTTCTCAGTGCCCGCAGGTGCAGGCGTATTCAGCCCGCTTGCACTCGCCGCATTTCTCGAGGTTCAGATCGACGCGGTAGTTTTTCGGCGAAGCGTCTGCCTTCTCGCGCAATTGCACGACGACCCGGTAAGGTTCTTTCGACTCCGGGAGCGCGGTCTTGGAGACGTAGCCGTTCGCCGTCTTCTCGAGTTCAAGCGTCTTCCGGCCGCTCTTCGGCTCGGCAGTGATGGCCACTACTTGTGCGCCCAACGTCGCGGGTTTCAGGCCGGCATCGTAGAAGGTGATCTCGGCCTTACGGTCCTTCGTCACGAAGAACTCGGCTTTCTGTGAACCGATTTCCAGCAGGCGACCGCCTTTGGGGCCACCAATGATTTTTTCGGCGGCACTAGCCGCGAGGGTGCTGCCGAGCATGGCGGCAACGAGGAGGAGTGATTTTAGTTTCATGGGTTAGGAGTGAGTTAATCAGGACAAATTCATTGCCCGTGCGCGGGGCGTCTCGATCTCTGCGTGGGGCGGCGGCTGTTTCCGCGGCCACTTGGTTTCCAGCCAGTCGTAGAGGACGGGCAGCACGATCAGCGTGAGAAACGTGGACGTAATCACGCCGCCAATGACGACGGTCGCGAGCGGACGCTGGACCTCGGCACCGGGACCGCCGGAAAGAGCCATCGGCACAAAGCCGAGCGATGCGACCATGGCCGTCATGAGTTTCGGCCGGAGACGCGTGAGGGTGCCATCCACGACTGCGGTGCGAACATCCCGGCCGCTGGCGCGGAGTTGGTTGATGAAACTGACGAGCATGATGCCGTTCAGCACCGCGATTCCGGAGAGCGCGATGAAGCCGATGGCAGCGGAGATCGTGAACGGCAGCCCTCGGAGCCAGAGTGCGGCGACGCCGCCTGTCGCCGCGAGCGGAACGCACAGGAATACGAGCGCCGCTTGGCGCGCGCTGCCGAAGCTCGCGTAGATCAAAACAAGAATCAGCACCAACGCCGCCGGCACCACGACCGCCAACCGCGCACGAGCGGCCTGCAGATTTTCGAACTGCCCGCCAAATTCGTAGTAGTAGCCGGGAGGTAGTTTGAGTTGCGCACTGAGTTTTCCCGCGGCCTCGTTCACGTAGCCCTCCGTGTCGCGACCGCGGACGTTGATGAGGATGGCGACGCGGCGGCGGGTGTCTTCCCGCGTGATCGTCACGACGCGATCGGCGACCGTGACGTCGGCGATCCGGCTCAAGGGAACTTGCACGAACTGATCGGTAATGACCGGCAGCTCGCGAATAGCCGCGAGGTCCAGCCGTCGGTTCTCTGCCAGCCGGACAATCACATCCGTTCGACGATTACCTTCAATCAAGCTGCCAGCTTCCTCGCCGGCTAGAGCGGTGGCGACCGTCGTATTGATTTCATCCGCGTGCAGATTCAGCCGACGCAGCGCGTCGCGTTTCGGGGTAATCTCGAGCATCGAAACCCGACCCAACGCTTCGAACTCCACATCGCCGCCGCCGGGGACAGTCACCAGCACGGTGCGGGCTTCCGCGGCCAGCCGTTCGAGCTCGGCGAAGTCATCACCGAAAATTTTCAACGACAAGTCCGCGCGCGCCCCGGCCATGATTTCGTTGAAGCGGAGCTGAATCGGCTGCGTGAAAAGGTAGCTCTGCCCCGGCACATTCGCCACGAGTTCCTCCTGCATCAAGTCGACCAGTTTGCTTTTCGTGATGGGACGGCCGTCCACTTTTCGCCACGCGTCATGCGGCTTCAGCGACACATAGGTGTCGGCCACATTCGGTCCCATCGGGTCGGTGGCGATCTCCGCCGTGCCGATGCGCGAGAAGAGGTGTGAGACCTCCGGAAACTTTTCGAGAATGAGCTTCTCCGATCGCCGCTGCAGCTCACTCGACGCATCAAGCCCGATGCTTGTGCCGCGAATCATTTGGATCGAGATGGAGCCCTCATCCAACTGCGGGATGAACTCGGCGCCGAGGCGCGTGAACAGCCAGCCCGCGCCGGCGAACAACACCACCGCCGCCAACACCACGAGCCACCGCAGGCGGAATGCGGCGGCGAGCAACGGTCGGTAGAGTGCTTTGGTGATGCGGACGAGCCAGCCGTCCGATTCGCTAATCTTCCCCGCGAGAAACCAGGAGCAGAGTGCCGGCATCAGCGTCAATGCGAGCGCGAGCGCGCCTCCGATCGCCAGCATCACGGCGATGGCCATTGGCTTGAACATTTTTCCTTCGATGCCGCCGAGCGCGAGAATCGGCACGTAGACGAGCGTGATAATGAGCACGCCGAAAAACATCGGGCGTGCGACCTCGCGCGCGGAGATGCGCACTTCGGAAAGCCGCTCACTCGGCGTCAGTCGTCGACCGAGCCGATGCTGCTTTTCTGCGACGTGACGGAGGATGTTTTCCACCATCACAATCGCGCCATCGACAATCAGGCCAAAGTCGATCGCGCCGAGACTCATCAGGTTCGCGCTGATGCGGCCCTCCGCCATCCCGGTCAGCATGAAGAGAAACGAAAGCGGAATCGCTAGCGTCACGATGAGCGCCGCCCGCCAGTTGCCGAGGAAGGCAAAAAGAATCACGGCCACGAGCACCGCGCCTTCGAGGAGGTTCGTCTCCACCGTCTTGATCGTCGCGTTTACGAGATCGGACCGGTCGTAGACGGTGCGCAGTTCTACCCCGGGTGGGAGCTTGCGCTGAATCTGCTTCAGCTTGTTCACGGCGGTCTGCGCGACAACGCGGCCGTTTTCGTTCACGAGCATGATGACGGACCCGGTCACGGTGTCCTCGCCGTTCTCGGTCGAATTGCCGGTCCGCACGGCAGAGCCGATGCCGACGTAGGCGAGATCGCGGACGAGCAACGGTTCGGCCGCCGCAGAAAATTTCACCGGGAGCGAAGCGATGTCTTCGAGAGTTTTCACGCGGGTGTCGGCGCGCACCGCGACGGCCTCGCCGCCGATCTCGAGAATGCCACCGCCGGCGTTCTC